>JBFYZZ010000134.1:0-5376 GCA_041309225.1 Deltaproteobacteria bacterium
GCGCCCGCCCGGCGAGGGCGGCCACCAGGTCCAGGGCGGCCATTCGGGCCATGGCGGCCCGCGTGCGGCGGGTGGCGCTACCCAGGTGCGGGGCCAGGACCACGTTGGGCAGCTTGAGCAGGCCCGGGTGGACGGCGGGTTCCCGCTCGTAGACGTCGAGCGCGGCGGCGCCCAGGTGACCCGCGCCGAGCACCTCCACGAGGGCGTCCTCGTCCACGACGGGCCCGCGGGCGGTGTTGACCAGGATGGCCCCCGGTTTCATGGCGAGCAGGCGCTCCCGGTCGAGCAGGTGGCGGGTCTCCGGGGTGAGCGGGCAGTGGAGGGACACCACGTCGGAGCGCGCGAGGAGCGTGTCGAGGTCTACGTGGGGACCCACCTCGGGGTTCTCCACGGGGCCGTACGCCAGGACCTCCATGCCGAAGGCCCGGGCGCGGCGGGCCACGGCGGCGCCGATGCGGCCCGGGCCCACGATGCCCAGCGTGGCGCCCGCCAGGTCCGCGCCCACCAGGAGCAGCGGACCCCAGCCGCAGAAGCCGCCGGAACGCACCATCGCGTCGCCCTCCACGATCCGGCGGGCCGCCGCCAGCAGCAGCGCGAAGGCCAGGTCGGCCGTGGCCTCCGTGAGGACCCCCGGCGTGTTCGTCACGACCACCCCGCGCCGCCGGGCGACGTCCAGGTCGAGGTTGTCGGTACCCGCGGCCATGTTGGCCACCGCGCGCAGGGGGCCCGCAGCCAGCACGGGCTCGTCGACCCGGTCCGTGAGCATGCACAGGAGGCCCTCGCAGCCGGCCACCCCCTCGAGGAGAACCTCGCGCGGGACGGGGGCGTCCCCCGGGTGCACCACGCTCGCGATCCCCGCCTCCCTGAGCACCGCGAGACCCTCGTCGGGGAGGGTGCGCGTCACGAACACGGTCATGGGGAGCCTCCCGGGGACGGTGCAGCGCCGGGCACGACGGGCGGGCCCCGGGAGGGCCCGGGCCGGCGCTCGTCGAGGGCGTTGTAGGCGTGCCAGCGCAGCACCGGGTCCGCGCTGGCGGTGAGGCGCTCGAGGACCTGCCGCGGATCGATGCGGTCGGGGTCCGCCCGGCGGAAGAGGCGGATCGCCGTCCACCGGACCCGTTCGCGCGGGTCGTCGAGCCACCGGACGAAGGCGTCGGACGGCGTGCCGGTGCGGAAGAACAGCGCCTCCAGGATCGCGATGTCCAGATCCTCCTCCGGCGTGGTCCCCTCGAGGCGCATCCCCCCCCCGAAGACCGGGATCCGGGCCTCGGAGGACTCCCCGGGCACGGGGAAGGGCGAGCCGTACCGGCCCACCCGCCGCTCCGGCGCGAGCGGCGCACCCTCGGGCACGGGCGCCGCGCCGTCCCAGACGGCGCGCAACCGCTCCACGGCGTCGTCCGGCAGGGGCCCCGGCTCCGGGAAGCGCAGCCGCACCGCCTCCAGGGCGAAGGCCGTGGCCGCGAACGGGGCGAGGGCCGGGGGGGCGAGGCGGGGGGCGGCGGGATCGGCGCGACCCGTGCCGTAGAAGGCGTTGAACCAGAGTCGCGCGGCCATGCCGTCCCGGGCTTCCGCCCGGTCCACGCCCCGGGTCGTGGCCAGGAGGGCGTCCACCCGGGCCAGGTCCGCGACGATGCGCTCGACCGCCCGAGCCGGGTCCGAGGGCGCCTCGGCCGGGGGCGCAAGGAGCGACGCGGCGTGGGTGAAGCAGGAGCGGGCGAACTGGCCCGCCCGGCCGCAGTGGCGCACGGCGCCCTCGAGGTCGGCCGCCCGGGCCCGCTCCTCCCCGATCCGGAAGTGGCACTCCCCCACCCAGGGACCCTCGGGAATGCCCGCGCAGGCCCGCTCGGCGAGGGCTTCGTCGCCCTGTCCGGCCGCGGCGGCGGCCGCCTGGACCCGGCAGGGCACAGCGAGCTCGGCGTACACGATGCGATCGCATGCGGCGAGCGCCTCCGCCGGATCCCCGGGGGTGGGCCCGAGGCCATCGGCCCGATCGGGGCCGCAGGCGGTCGCCAGCAGGATCGCGAGGACCCTCACCGCGGATCCCCCGGACCCGCCGGCGCGGGGGTGCCGGGCGGCGGGCGCCCGCCCTGGGCTCGGGGCGCGGTGGAGAGGTGAGGGCGTCCCAGGACCTGCCGGCACCGGTCCTGGGCCGCCGGGGTCTCCACCTCCCTGCAGAGCCCCTGGGCGGCGCCCGGGTCCCGGATCGCAAGGCGGAGGCGGACCAGGTCCCGGCTCTCCGGGGTGGGGACGGCGTCGAGCGCGGCCCGGAACCCGTGGGGGTCGGTGCCGAAGAGGGCCGAGACCGTCTCCAGGCGGCAGTCCTCGCGGGCGATCTCGTCGCGCACCCGGTCGCAGTCGTCGGGATCGCCGCAGGCGGCCAGCCAGAGAAGCAGGACGATCATGGATGGAACCGCTCCCGGGGGGCCCAGTCCAGCTCGCCGCCGGCCAGGATCTCCTCGAACCCGGCCCGGCCCCGGGCGGCGTCGCCCGACAGGACGCAGTGCGCGTAGGCCCGGCCCTCGAGGTGGAGCCCCAGGGCGTCCGACTCGGCCCGGATACCCAGCATGGCGGCCTTGCAGGCGGCGATGGCCGTGGGGGATCGACGGCAGGCGCGCAGCGCCATCTCCCGCGCCCTGAGCAGGGCCACCTCGCCCGTCGGTACGACCTCCTGGGCGAGCCCGATCCGGGCCGCCTCGGCGGAGTCCACGACCTCGCCGGTCAACGCGAGCCGCAGGGCCTGGGCGAGCCCGACCCGCGAGGCGAGGTGCGCCGTCCCCCCGGCGCCGGGCACGATGCCCAGGCCGGTCTCGGGGAGGCCGAAGGTGGCGGAGGGCCCGGCCACCACGTAATCGGCGGCGAGGGCGTACTCCGTGCCCCACCCGAGCGCGGCGCCGTCCACGACGCACACGTGCAGGACCGGGACCGCCGCGAGCCGGGTCAGGATCCGGCGCTGCCGGTCCACGTGGTGCAGCACCTCGGCGTCGGTCCAGGTGGCGCGCTCCCGGACGTCGGCGCCGGCGCTGAAGACGGGCGTGCCCTTGGCGGTGCGCCGGTCGCTCCACGTGAGGAGGGCTCGGGAGGTGTCGTCCTCGATCCGGTCCACGAGGCGGTCGAGGGCCTCCAGGGCGGCGGTGCCCATCTCGTTGGCCTTGCCGTGGTGGAACCGGAGGATCACCAGACGGCCGTCCTCCTCCGTGGACACGTGCAAAGGGTCGAAGGTCACGGACGTGCCTCCTCGGGTTCGACGGTCGGGAGGGGGGCCCGGCACCGGTCAGGGCTCCCCGCAGCCAGCCGCGTAGCGGTACCGCACCACGGCCAGCCCGAGCACCAGGGCGAGGCGGGCAAGGGGCTGGAGGACGGCGTCGATGCACACGCTCTCGGCGGGCTCCCCGGCCACCACCACGGCGCCGGCGGTGGCGCTGGCGCCGCAGGGGTCCTCGACCGCGACCGGCCGCGCCGCGATCCACCCGACGACGGACTCCACGTCGTGGTCCTCGGCACCGGGCAGGAATCGGGACGGCTCCTCCGTGAACAGGACGCCGCCCGGGGTCATGGCGGCGACCAGGGCCCCGGCCTCGAGGCGGGCGAGCAGGCCCGGCATCTCCTTCCGGTGCGGGTCGGCCGGCGGCGACACGATCTCCCAGGCACCCTCGCCGTCCTCGAGGATCACGCAGGCGTCCACGCTCGAGGCCGTGTCCAGCGCGAGCGAGGCCACCTGCTCAGCCAGGATGCGGAGGTCGGTCCGCCCGTGTACCGTGGCGGCGAAGTCGTAGAGCGACACGAGGCTCTCGAGGAGGGCGTCCATGCGCGTCTTCCGGGACCGGTCGATGGCGTCCTGGAGGATCCCGTGCAGGTGCGTGAGCCGGAACGGCTTGACCAGATAGTCGAAGGCACCTGCCTTGAAGGCGGAGATCACCGAGGTGGTGGTGGCGAGGCCGGTCATGACCACGCAGGGCACGGGGGGTTGCCGCTGGCGCGCCGCCTCGAGGATGGAGGAGCCCTCGGATTGGGGCAGGTGGAGATCCGTGAGGACCACGTCGAAGGGCGTCTGCGTGAGGAGCTCGAGCGCGAGCCGGCCTTCCGGGCTCGCCTGGACCTGGTAGCCCCGTGTCGCGAGGTACTCGACGACCATCTCGGCCACGGCGGGGTCGTCATCGACGACGAGCACGCGGGCGCGGGCGGGCTGCTGGACCACGTGGGGAATCCCGGGGCGGAGGAGAGCCTATCACCGGGGCCGCCGCCGGCCGAGGTCCGGCCGGCTGGAGGCGGGACGGCCGGCCGGGTACGTGGGGGCGGGAGGATCCCCTGGCCCGGATCCAGCAAGGTGATCGCGAACTGGCAGCGCGTCTCGACCGCTTCGAGACCCGCATCGCCCAGCTCAAGGTCCTCTACGAGAAGTACTTCATGGGCCTGGAGCGGATCGAGCCTCTCCAGGACCGGGACGAGGTGCGCACGATGATGCGCGACCTCGACCTCACGTTCTTCGGCTCCGCCGTGCAGCGGCACCGCTTCCAGATGCTGCGCGCGCGCTACGTCAGCCTCGACCAGTACCTCGCCCGCAACCTCTTCCTCATCGAGCGGGGCACGCACCCCCGGTTCGCGTTCCGCGCCAACCTCGCGGAGGCGCGACGGAGCGGCGAGGCCGTCCCCCCGGCCGCCCCCCCGCGGGTGGCGGAGGGCGAGCAGCGGCGCCTGCGCGAGGAGGAGGCCTACCGGCAGGTCTTCGCCAGCTACGTCGAGGCCAGGCGGAGCTGCGGGCAGAGCACCGATCTCGACTACGCCACGGTGCGCGATTCGCTCCGCCGCCAGGTGAAGCTCATCCAGAGCCGGTACCGGTGCGAGCGCGTGCGCCTCCACGTTGCGGTCGAGAACGGCCGCGCCACCTTGAAGGCGGTCCCCGTGCAGGCGGCCCCCGTCCCGCCCGCGGAGCCCTGACCCAGCCGATCGCGGAGCCGGCGGCCGTGGCATAATAGCGCCCTGCGAGGCCCGGCTCGGCGGCCGGTCCTCCGCTCCCCGTGCCAGCGTGTTCGCCTGGAGGTCGACATGACGGTCCGACGCCCGGACAGCGGTGACGGACTCCTCGACCGCCTCTGGGCCCGCCACGACACCCCCCCGCGGTGGGGTCTGCCCGCGCGCTTCTTCGCCCGCTTCGGCCTCGCCGATCCCTGGTCCGACAGCCCGGGCCTTCCGGCTGAGGGGCGCCTCGCCCGCCCGGTCGAGGCCCGGCTCCTGGCCCGCCTGGACGCCGGCGTGGGCTGGTTCCTCCGGGCGCTCGCCTGGCCGTGGTGGGGCGTCCGTGAGGGCCCCGGGTTCCACCCCGAGTTCGTGTTCCTGGCCCCGCCCGAGGCCGAGCCGGCGGTCGCGCCCGCCCGCCGC
>JBFYZZ010000135.1:0-19553 GCA_041309225.1 Deltaproteobacteria bacterium
GGCGGGCCGACCGGCGGCCACGGCGGCGGGTGGACGGCGCCCGGGGCGGGGCGGGGACCACCTCGGGGGGGGGCGGCTCCGGCGTGTCGGCCTCGTCGGCCCGGCGCTCCATCTCGATGGCGGCTCCGCTGTCGATGAGGGCCCTCAGCATGGACAGCATGGACTCGTAGGCGATCCGCTCGGGGGCGTGCGGCGGGGCGGCCTCCTGCGCGCGCTTGCAGGCGTCGTGGGCGGCGAAGACCTTGCCGCGACGGAACAGCAGCTCGGCCAGGGCCGCCCGGGCCTCCCAGTGCCCCGGCTCGCGGTGGAGCAGGGCCTCCAGGGCGGCCTCGGCCTCGCCGGCCCGGCCCGAGATCGCGGCCAGCCGCGCCCGGAGGACCTGGAGGTCGGGCGCATCGCGCTGGGAGGCCGCCTGCTTGAGCAGCCACCCGATCTTGTCCGGATCGGCCGGATCCGGGCGGTCCAGGAGGAGGCGGGCGTACTCCAGCAGGGCAGGGGTGTGGCGACGGTCGCTCCGGACCGCCTGCTCGAGGCGCCCGGCGGCCGAGGCCAGCAGGGCCTCCCGCGCCGTGGGGTCGAGCAGGGCGCGCAGCCGTTCCAGCCGGGCGAGGCGCGTCAGGTGCAGAGGATCGCTCGTGGCCAGGCGGAGGGCCTCCTCCAGGTATCGGCCGGCCTCGTCCCAGGCGGTCGGCCCGCGATCGAGGAGGATGGCGCCCACGAGGCCGTAGGTGTCGGGCATCGTGGGCTCGACGTCCAGGGCCTCCTTCAGGACGGCCAGCGCCTCGTCGCGCCGCTCGCTCTGGACCAGGCAGCCCGCGAGGCGACGGCGCAGGCGGCCGTCGGACGGGAAGCGGGCGCACCCCCGCTGGAGCGCATCGATGGCGGACGGCAGGTCACCCCGCTTGCCGCGGGAAAGGTGCCACTGGGTCTCGGCGTGGAACACCTCGGGGGTGGGGGCCCGCTCGGCGGCCTCCCGGAAGGCGCCGCGGATCGCTTCGGCGTCCGCCCGCGCGACCTGGAGCATCTCGGCCCGGAGCAGCGCGGCCTCGGTGTTGGCCGGATCCGCGTGGAGCACCTGCTGGATCCGGGCCTCGGCCAGCTGCAGGTGGGGGCTCTGGGCGCGCAGGATCCCGCGCACGGACTCGATCACGGGGTCGTGGTCGGGCCAGCCGACGCGGACGCAGCGCTGGGGATTGCGCGAGGCCAGCATGCACCGGTTGGCCTCCTGGCCCAGCGCGAGACGCTCGAGACCGTGGGCCCGGCGGCCCGCCTCGAGGAGCGCCTCCCCGAGGCGCTCGAGGACCTTGAGGTCCGAGACCTCCCGCCGGGGCAGGAGGTGGGCGACCAGCGGGTGGACACGGAAGCGGCGGTTGTCCTCGTCGGGGAGGACGTCGAGCAGGCCCTGGCCGAGCAGGGCGAAGCGCTCGGTGCGCCCCACGCCGAGGGCCTGGAGGAGGTCGGCGTCCGCGGGGATGCGCAGGTGGGAGGCCAGCGCGAGGGCCCCGCGGAGCGGCTCGGGGAGCGTCTCGAGGCGCCTGCGGAGGTGCCGGGTGACGGCCTCGGTGTCCCCGACGTGCTCCAGGCGCAGCAGGCGGTGATCGAGGATCCGGGTCGCCGGATCCGAATCGTCGCGCACGGCGATGGCGAGCAGGCGCACGGCCATGGGGTGGCCGCAGGTCTGGCGGTGGACGTCGTCCATCCGGTCCCGGGGCACCTCGCCGAACCGGTAGGCGTCGAAGATCTCGTACATGTCGGCCGGCCGGAGGCCTCCCAGCTCGAGCGTGCGCATGGCGGCGGCCGCCCCATCACGGTGGAAGACGGGCCGGCGATCGGACGTGAAGACGATCCGAGGGGCGTAGCGCAGGGTGAGCAGGGCCGAGAGCAGGAGCTCGATGCGACCGCCCCGATGGAAGGTGCCGTCGTCGCGAAGGAGGCGATCGGCGCCGTGGATCACCATGACCACGTTGCGCAGCCCCTCGGCCGCGAGGCACTCGCAGGCCAGCTGGGCCAGGGCGTCCGGAGCGGGGCGCTCCTCGGGCGTGCGGACCGCGTGGGCGAGCCGATCGTCGCCGGCATCGGCCGCCAGGGCGGCCAGGCGGGCGTAGAGGACGTCGGCCTCGGTCCCCCAGCCCAGTTCCACGTCGGGGACCCGCCGGAGCGGGGACCCCTTCAGGACGGCCTCCACCAGCCACCGGCGCCCGATGCCCGGGGGCCCGTGGACGACGATGGGTCCGCCCTCCCCCAGGAGCGCGGCGAGGGCGGCCTGCTCGGCCTCGCGGCCGGCGAAGCCCACGCGGGGAGCGCGCTCCCTGCGGGGTGCTTCGGGCTCGGGCGCCGGCGCGGCCGGCCGCTCCCGGCGGTCCCCCGGGGAGGCCGGGGCGGGTTTGCGCTCCGGCTCCGCCACGGGCGTGGGTGCCGGCGCGGCCACCACCGGCTGGGTGGTGATCGGCAGGGAGGCGAGGAAGTCGCGTGCGCGCTTCTTCTCCTGGTCCATCTTGAGGAGGCGGAGCGCCGGCGGGAGCGTGAAGGGATTGAAGGCCCGGGCCGCGATGCAGAGGCGCGGCTTGTTCCGGCCGCTGCCCACGAGCCGGGCGAGGGCGGCCAGACCGGGGCCGTCGGTGGCCGCGTCGGGCTCCACCAGGACCAGGAGGCCCCCCTCGTGGGCGAGCACGGGCTCGAGCGCCTCGGGGGTCACGGCGGGGACCACGTCGAGGGCACGTGCACCGAGGGTGACCGCGGGCAGGGGAGCCCGGCGGCGGACCTCGAGGAACACCTCGGTCTCCTGGAGGGCCCGGCTGCCGATGGCGAGCAGGCAGCGTCCTTGCTGGATGGCGGCTTCCACGCGGTTCATGAGCGCTCCGTCGCATCCGGACGGGAAGGGGGATTGCCGGTTCCGGGGCGGGGTCCGCCACCGTAACGACCGGCCACCTCGCGATCAAGTGCGCGTTCCTGCGCGAAAGACCCCGTCCAGGGCGGCACAGTGGGGACGAAGCTCGCCGGGTCCCCCGCCGGACGGGTCTGCGATACAGGGAGGGGAGGGAGCGTTCCGTGCCCGATTCCCCTGTCTTGCGGCGCGTGGCCACCGTTCTCCCCGACGTGGGGGGCGGGGCGGTCTGGCTGGACGTGCCCGGATCGGTGGCGGCCTGGCTGGGCCGCATTCCGCGCCATCCACCCTTCGCGCGGATCCTGCCCTTCGAGGGCGAGCCGGGCCGCGGGTGGTTCGTGGAGGGGGGCCTCGAGCTGTCGCTGGCCTCCCTGCCTGCCCCCATGCCCAGGGCCGCCGCGCTCTTCCTCGCCCAGGAGCTCGCGGAGGCCTCTGCGGTCGTCCACGACGCAGGCGGCGGCCACGGGGCCATGTCGCCCCGGACCATGGGCTGGACGGCGGACGGCCGCCTGGTGGTGGGCCCGGACCCGGACGTCATGCTGGCGACCCCCGTCGGCGAGAGCGTCCAGGTCCGCGACTGCCAGGCCATCGGCGTCGCGCTGTGGTGCGCGCTCGGCGGGGCCTGGCCCCTGCCCGAGGAGGAGCAGGATCCCGCCCGGCTCCTGTCCCCCGGCCTTCCCCGGATCGTGGCCGGGACCCTCCCCCGCCTGTGCGGCGGCGACGAGCGTCTGGACCTGCTGCTGCGGGGCCTCCTCAGGTGGGGAGGCGGGTACCGCATGGCGCCCGGCCGCGCCGTCCGGCAGGCGGTCTCGGCCCTCAGGATCCGTCACGCCGCGTCGGCGGAGGCCTTGGCGAGCTACCTGGCAGACCGCCACATCCGCTGGAGGCCCCAGGAGGCGCAGCCCCTCCCCGTGGTCCGGCCCCTGCGCGAACCCCGGGCGCCCCCGATGCTCGCGCCTCCGCCCCCGCCGCCATCCGCCGCGTCGACCGACCGGCCCCCGGAGACCGACGCGGCGTTGGCGGACGGCCAGGGCCAACTCGTCGCCCCCGAGTGGCTCGTCGCGGACACCACCGACGAGATGCTGCACGTGCCGCCCTCCGAGCCGGTGACCGAGCCGACCCGTCGGACCGCCGAGCCGCCGCCCGAACCCGAGCCCGAACCGCCCCCCGAGCCCGAACCGCCCCCCGAGCCCGAACCCCCCGGCGTGGTGCCCCCGGTGCTGCCGGCCCCGGGCTGGGCCGAACCCGTCCTCCGCTGGTGGCGGACCCGGATCCCCCCACGCCGGGCGGTGCTTCCTCCTCCAGCCCCCAGCCCCGATTTCGAGCCCGAACCAGAGCCCGAGCCCGAACCCGAGCCCGAGCCGGTCGTGCAGGCCGAACCCGAGCCCGAGCCACCGCCCGTACCCGAGCCCGCACCCGAGCCCGAGCCCGAGCCCGAGATCGAGCCACCGCCCGAACCCGCACCCGCACCCGCACCCGCACCCGAGCCCGAGCCCGAGCCCGCGACCCTCCTCACCCGCACCCACGACCCCGCCGCCACCGACTGGCTCCAGGGCGTCGGGATCACGTCGGGCTCGGACCGGGACCGGGAGCTCGGACCCGGCAAGTGGATCGAGTCCGCCCGCTCGCTCGACGAGGTCCGCGCCGCCCTCGATGCCGTCCCGCTCCGCCCCCCCGTGACCCCGGCCCCCTCCACCCGCCGCCCGCTGCGCCTCCTCGGCGCCGTGCTCCTGCTGGCCGCCCTCGGCGCGCTGGGCTGGGGGATCGGGCACCTCACCCGCGCCCCGGCCGACCCCCCTGCCCGGACCGTCCCGTCCGCCCCGCCCCCGGAGGGCGCCCTGGTCGCCGTCAGCCCCGCCGCCTCCGACGCTCCGGTGGCGACGGTGCGAGCCGACTTCCCGGGCGCCGTCGTCCTGCTCGACGGCCGCGAGATCGGCCCCTCCCCCGCCCGGGTTCCCGTCCCCCTCGACCGGGCCCGTCACGACCTGTGCGCGGTGGCCGGGACCCACCGCGTCTGCCGGGCCGTGACCGGGGAGGAGCTGGCCGCGCACGAGCCCTTCCTCCTGTCCGTGAGCGAAGCGCCGTGAGCGACGCGCTGAAGGACCGCGTCGAGCGCCTCCCACGGAGCCCGGGCGTCTACCTGTTCAAGGACGGCCGCGGTGCCGTCCTCTACGTGGGCAAGGCGGTGGATCTGCGCGCGCGCGTGCGGCAGTACCTCGGGGGCCACGACAGCCGGCCGCTCGTCCCGATCCTCGTGTCCCGGGCCACCGATGTGGAGGTCGTGCTGGTGGACACGGAGAAGGAGGCGCTCATCCTGGAGGCCACCCTGGTGCGCCGGCACCAGCCTCCCTTCAACGTCCTCCTCAGGGACGGCAAGAACTTCCTCCACGTCCGGATCGACCCTCACGAGCCCTTCCCCCGCGTGGCCCTGGTGCGCTCGATCCGCCCGGACGGCGCCCGGTACTTCGGTCCGTACCACTCGGCCCAGCGGGCTCGCCAGACGCTCCAGGCCTTGCACCGCCACTTCCCGCTGCGCTCCTGCACCGACGAGGTGTTCCGGAGCCGGCGCCGGCCCTGCCTGCTCCACCAGATGCACCGCTGCTCGGGCCCCTGCGTGGGCATCATCACCGCGGACCAGTACCGGGTCCTCGTCGAGGAGGCGGGGCTGTTCCTGTCGGGCCAGACCCACGAGCTCACGGGCCGCCTGCGCACCCGGATGGCGCGCCTCGCGGACGAGGAGCGGTTCGAGGAGGCCGCGGCGGTGCGGGACCTCGTCCTGGCCGTGGAGGCGACCCTCGAACGGCAGCGGGTGGTCGACCCCCGCCTCGGCGACCGGGACGCCTGGGGCACCGCCCGGCTGGGCGCCCGCGTGGCCGTCGCCGTCCTGCCGGTGCGGGGCGGGTACCTGGTGGAGCCCGTGGTCCGCGTGCTGGACGGCGTGCATGACGAGGACGCCGCGCTGCTCTCCTCGCTCGTGAACCACCACTACGATCCGATCCCCGACGAGGATCCGCTGTCCATCCCCCCGGAGATCCTGCTCCCCGTCGAGCTGCCCGACCGCGGGGCGCTCGAGGAGGTGCTGACCGAGCGCCGTGGGCGCCGGGTGCGGGTGGTGGCGCCCTCCCGGGGGGGACGGGCGGACCTGTTGCGCCTCGCGGTCCAGAACGCCGAGGACCTGCTGCGTCGGGCCGACAGCGACGAGGACCGGGCCCGATCGGCCCTCGAGGCCCTCGGCCGGGCCTGCCGCCTCCCCAGCCCGCCCCGGCGCGTGGAGTGCTTCGACAACAGCAACCTCCAGGGCCAGGATCCGGTGGCCTCGATGGCGGTGTTCGTGGAGGGCCGGCCGGTGCGCGCCGCCTTCCGCCGGTACCGGGTCAAGTCCGTGGTCGGTGCCGACGACGTCGCGACCATGCGGGAGATCCTCGGACGGCGCTTCCGGCGGGGTCTGGCGGAGGGGGACCTCCCCGACCTGGTGGTCGTGGACGGCGGACACGGCCAGGTCAACGCGGCCCGGGCGGCCCTGGCCGATCTGGGCCTGCCCCGCGTGCCGGTGGTCGGGATCGCCAAGCCCAGGCCGGATCGGGCTGCGGGTCGGGCCGATCCGACCGATCGGCTCGTGCTCCCCGACGTGCGCGATCCGGTGGTCCTTGAGCCGCACGACCCGGCACTCCGCCTCCTCCAGCACCTGCGCGACGAGGCCCACACCAGCGCGGTCCGCTACCACCGCCAGGTCCGCGCCCGGCGCACGGTGGCCTCGGGCCTCGACGCGCTGCCGGGCGTGGGCCCGGCACGCCGCACCGCCCTGCTCACGGTGTTCGGCTCGATGGCGCGGCTCCGAGCGGCCTCACCTGCCGAGATCGCCCGCGTTCCAGGCTTCGGCCCGGCGCTGGCCGTGCGGATCCACTCAGCCCTCCATCCCGGAACGGGTGGGGATCCGACCCCTGCAGGGGGTGATTCGCCCGATCAGAGGCGCACGAGGTCGTAGGCGCGCGTGCCGATGCCGAGCGCCTCGGCCGCCTCGAGCTGGGGCGAGGGATCGATACCGTGTCCCACCTCGAGGAAGGGGCGGCCCAGGTGGGCGGCCACCAGGTCGATGGCGGCCTGGTCGATCGCCACCGGATCGCGGGAGGAGAGAATCCCGGCGGCCGCGACGAGGACGTCCCTGGGCCGGGAGGGCATGCAGTCGCAGTCCTTGCCCACGGCGGTCACGAACGTCACGAAGCCGATCCGGCCGTGCAGCTGGCGGATCACGCCGGCGGCCTGCTCGGCCATCCGCTCCTGGAGCCCGGCCGAGGCCATGCGCCACTGGAACCGGACGGCCCCGGGGCGGCAGGCGGCGATGCACTCGCCGCATCCGATGCAGGTCCTGGCATCGATGGAGGCCCTGCCTTCGACCCAGGAGATGGCCTGTACCGGGCACCACTCGAAGCAGGTCCCGCAGGCCGTGCAACTGGCGGCGTGCACGCGAGGCTTGACCACGGAGTGCTGGTAGAGCTTGCCCTTGCGCGACGAGAGCCCCATCCCCAGGTTCTTGATGGCCCCGCCGAACCCCGTCACGAGGTGGCCGGTGGCGTGGCTCACGGCCACCAGCGCGTCGCAGGCCGCCGCCGCCGGGGCGATGCCGACCTCCTGCGAGTGGCGCCCGTCCACCCGCACCCGGACCTCCTCCCGTCCCGTCAGCCCGTCGGCGATGATCACCGGCGCGCCCGTGGCCGCGAGCCCGAACCCGTGCGCCTCGGCCAGCGCGAGGTGCTCCACGGCGTTGGCCCGTGGGCCCTTGTAGAGGGTGTTCGTGTCGGTCCAGAAGGGCTTGCCACCCGCGGCTGCGATCCGCTCGACGAACGGCACCAGCAGATGGGGCCGCACGTAGTTGTGGTTGCCCTCCTCGCCGAAGTGAACCTTCAAGGCGACGAGATCACCGCTTTTCACCAGACCCGAGAAGCCGGCGGCGTCCCAGGCCTCCCCGGCCTTGCGCCGGACGGCGTCGGGGGGCTCGCCCTCGGCGAGCGGGACCATCCACACGGGCGACGCCATGGACACCTCCGAATCGACGGCCTCCCCTAACCGAGCCCGGGTCGGGCCCCCGGTGTAAGCCCGGACCTCGCCCCGACGTTCCGGGGTCGAACGCACCGCCCACCGGTGCCCGATCCCGGAGCCGACGATGACCTCCCTCCTCCCCCTCCTCCTCGCTGCGGCAGCGAGCGCCCGCCCCTCCTTCGACGACGTCATCCACGAGGTGGAGTCCATGGTGTGGGACGCCGCCGCCAACCAGATGGTGCGGGACGAGGGACTCTCCCTGGTCAACGTGACCTGGGAGGACACCGGCCGGTACAAGGGCTCGGTCTGGGGTCCGAACATCTCGGACATGACCATCGGCGTGCGCGACCGCACGGGTGCCCTGCACCCCATGCCGGTCATCCGGTTCGACAACTTCCACGACCGGACCGCCGACCTCGACCCCGATCGGTTCTACCTCCGGACCGGCAACGAAGACGGCCGTCGCCTGCGCGCCACGCGCCTCACCGACCTCCTCAGGGACGTGCGCTCGTACCTGCACGACCCGGACTCCTGGCGGGGCCGGGGTTCGTCCCTGTGGGCGTCGCGGGACACGCACGTCCTGGTCAGTGCCCAGGCCTGCTTCCTGCCCATCCCGGCGTGGGGCGGGGCCACGTTCACCCCGGTCCTCTACAACTACCAGTCCTACCCTGGGAATCCCGCGGTCCTCACCATCGTGGCCACCCGCGAGGGCACCAGCGTCCAGGTCGTCCAGAACGAGGGGGGGTACCTTTCCGAGGTCCTGACCTTCAACGAGGACGGTGAGCGGGCCCCGTTCACGGCCGAGCGCCTCTCGGACTTCGAGGCACACGGTGGCGACGCCCTCTCGGATCCGCACGATCCCCGCGAGCGCGCGGGCCTGAACCTGGTGCTGGTCGTCCAGGTCCCCTTGCGACAGCGGTCGGAGCGACGCTGGGCCGCGCCCGTCTACGATGCCTACCCCATGGGCGCGACCGCCGAGAGCGCGGCGCCCCAGTCCAAGGCCGGGGTCGGCTTGAGCGACGTGGAGGAGGCCGTGGTCGGCCACGGGCCGACGGAGGGGCCCTTCCGGGAGATCGACGGGCTGGCCATCGAGCGCGACCCCCGGTACCCCATCCGCGTCACGGTCCAGTTCTACAAGGCGACCTCGAACGGGGTCGTGAGCCGCGCAGACATCCGCGAGATCCGGCGCCAGATCGACCGCGTCTACGCCGACGGCGACTTCGTGGGCAGCCTGGTGACCGGGGGCTGGACCGGCCGGCCGACCGAGTCGTCGCCCGCCCCGTGCCCCCGCTGCGAGGCGGACGACGTGCCGCTCGGTGGCTGGGCCGACGGCACCTGGGGCTGGCGCAAGACCCGGTAGCCGCTAGCCCTCGATCCCGAGGAGGCTCTCCGGCAAGGGAGGCAGGGACTCCTCGGTGAGCGGTGGCGTCTCGGGCTCGGCAGTCTCCGCCGGGGGGGCGACCGGATCCGGGACCGGCGCGTGGCGCTCGGCGGGCGCAGGCACCGGCACCCCGGTGGCCACCTCCCAGGCGCCGGGGATCCGGACCACCACGGTGCCCGAGGGCAGGAGGTGGATCTCGGTCCCCCGGAGCACCGTGAAGGTCATCACCGAGCCCGGATCGGCCGGATCTTCGATGCGAACGGTCAGGGCCGCCGGGACGTCGGCTGCCGGGGCGGGCCCCGGGCCGAGGAGGAGGAGGGCGAGGAGGAGGGACATGGTGAGGGTCTCCGGCGGAACGGACACCGGAGGGACACCCGCCCGCTACCCCCGCCCCTCCCGATCCACGCGCCGGGCCCAGAGGATGCCCGCCAGGAGGAGCAGCGCGAGCGCGATACCCAGGGGAGGAAGCGCCGCGGTGGCGAGGGCGACGAACACGAGCACGCCGACCCAGAAGGCCCAGGGGAGGCGACCGGTCACCCGGGCGGGTGCTCGGGCGGGGTCGAGCACCAGGATCTGGCGGCCCGGCCCTGCGGGGACGTGGCCCCATCCGTGTTGCCGGCGCAGGAGGGCCAACTCCCGCCGCATGACCTCGTGGAGCACCCCGGGGCCGAGGGAGTGCCGGCCCCGGCCCGTCACGAACGCCACCGCACCCGAGGCGAGGTGTGGCGCCTCGGACGCCACCGCCTGGAGCACCCGCCGGCTGGTGGCCACGTCGAGATCGTGGAGATCGATCACCACCAGGTCCCCCTCGAGCCACGTGTGGGTCTCGCCCCTCCAGGGGCGCTCCCTCGCCCAGGGCAGCTCGGCCGCGTCGTCCTCCAAGGGCCGGAAGCGCTCGCGCAGGCGCGCGAGATCGGGAGGGGGGGGACGATCCATGGGCCAGCCGTAGCCCACCGGTCCACCCGGGGCCTGCGGCGCGATAGGAGGTTCGGGGAGCGACCGTGCGTGACGCCCTGATCGTGAGCCTCCTCTCCGTGCTCCCGCGCAACCGGCTGGCGCGGTGGATGGGGTGGGCTTCGCGCCTGCGCCTGCCGGCGGTCCTCCACCGCCTGCTCCTTCGGTGGTTCGTCCGCCACTACGGAGTGGACCTCAGGGAGGTCGAGGGTACCCCGGCCGACTACCCCACCCTCGCGGACCTCTTCGTGCGCGCCCTAAGGGACGGTGCCCGTCCGATCTGCGCCGATCCGGCCGCCGTGGTCTCCCCGGCCGATGCGCTGGTGGCGTACGCAGGCCCGGTGCGGGGCGGGGCGGTGCCCCAGGGCGGTCGGCTGCTCGTGGACCTCGCGGTCCTGCTGGGGGGGGAACACCCCTTCGAGGGCGGGACCTGCGCCGTCCTCTACCTGGCGCCGCCGGACTACCACCGGGTCCACGTGCCCCGGGAGGGCCGCGTCGTCCGCTGGACCTACCTCCCGGGCCGCCTGTTCCCGGTGTTCCGGGCGTGTGCCGAGCGGGTGCCGGGCCTCTTCGCGCGCAACGAGCGCCTCGTGAGCTGGTTCGAGGGCGACGCGGGGCCGATGGCCCTCGTGATGGTGGGTGCCTTCGGGGTGGGGCGCATGAGCGTGGCCTTCACGGACCTCCTCGCCAACACCGGCGCGCCGGCCTCGGACGTGCGGCCCGACCCGGCTCCCGCATTCGCCCGCGGTGCGGAACTCGGTCGGTTCCACCTCGGTTCCACGGTGATCCTCTGCTTCACCCCGGGCCGCGTGGAGTTCACCGTCCAGGCCGGCCAGCGGGTGCGGGTGGGCGCTCGGATCGGCACCCTCCGGTGATCGCCCGGGCCCCCCCGCCCGAGGGTCCGGGAGGGGCTGCAAGAGGCGTGCAAGGCAAGGGATACACCGCTTGTGGCATCCTCCCCCCGGGTGTATGTGGCGTTCGTCCCTTGGGAGGGGGGTGCCGGAGCGCTGAATGAGCCCTCCCCTGATTCTTCTCGTCGCGGCCGCTCGTGCGATCACGTGGCCCTCCGAGTCCACCTGGGAACCCATCGCCTCTGAGGGCGCCGACGTCACCGACGTGTGCGGCGACGTGAGCGGCTCGGACTGGTGGGACATCGTCGGAGACGCCTCCGATCCGTCCGCCTACACCGCTTTCGACGGGACCCACCTGTGGTTCCGGCTGCGCGTGGCCGACGAGCCCTTCCGATCCTCGCACGGCGAGGCCACGGGGTGGCGCTCTTTCGGATGGGGCGTGATGATCGAGTCGGACTGGGACGCCACCGACGTCAAGTACGACCTCCTCCTCTTCGTGGACGGCAACTCGGACGAGGTCTCCCTCTCCGAGAACACCACCGGGGAGGCCGTCTTCTACGACGATGCCCCCGAGACGGTCCTGGCCACCTGGCCGGGGCCCGTGGCGGAGGTGGGCTCGGGCGCGGAGGAGTACGCCGCCTTCCGCTCCGCGGACAGCGATCTCTGCGGCGATGGCTCCGACGCGGTGGACTGGTTCCTGGACTGGGCGGTGCCCTGGGAGGACCTGGCGGCGTGGAGCGGGACTGCCGATCCCTCGGACATGGCCTTCGTCCTCGGCACCTCAGCCAGTACCCGCACCTTCGGCAAGGACGTCACAGGGTGCGACGCCTCCACCTCGACCTGCGGGGACTGGAGCACGGCCGTCGGGGATCCCGACGGGGACGGCGTCACCTGGGACGACGAGGTGGACGCGGGGACCGACCCCCTCGACCCCGACACCGACGACGACGGCCTGGAGGACGGCGACGAGATCGACCGGGGCACCGACCCCCTCGACCCCGACACCGACGACGACGGCCTGGAGGACGGCGACGAGATCGACCGGGGCACCGACCCCCTCGACCCCGACACCGACGACGACGACCTCTCCGACGGTGACGAGGTGGACGCGGGCACCGACCCCCTCGACCCCGACACCGACGACGACGGCCTCTCCGACGGCGACGAGATCCTCGTCCACGGCACCGACCCCCTCGACCCCGACACCGACGACGGTGGGGTGGACGACGGCACCGAGGTCCTCGTCCACGGGACCGATCCGCTCGACGGTTCCGACGACCTCCCCAGCACCGACGACCGCGACGGCGACGGCCTCGACGACACGTCCGAGACCGAGGTGTACGGCACCGATCCGGACGATCCCGACACCGACGATGACGGCCTCTCCGACGGCGACGAGGTCCTCGTCCGGGGCACCGATCCCCTCGATCCCGACACCGACGATGACGGCCTCTCCGACGGCGACGAGGTGCGGACGTACTCGACCGATCCCCTCGATCCCGACACGGACGACGGCGGCGTTCCGGACGGGGAGGAGATCCTCGACGACCACACGGACCCGCTCAACCCCACCGACGACCGGGTGGGCGGAGACACCGGCGACACGGGGGGCCCCGACGACACCGGCCCCGACGACACGGGGGGCCCCGACGACACCGGCCCCGGCGACACGGGGGGCCCCGACGACACCGCCCCCGACGACCCCGGCCCCGACCACACCGGCCCCGGCGACAGGGGGGGCCCCGACGACACCGGCCCCTACGACACGGGCCCCGACGACACCGGCCCCGGCGACACGGGGGGCCCCGACGACACCGGCCCCGACGACACCGGCCCCGACGACACCGGCCCCGACGACACCGGCCCCGACGACACCGGCCAGCCCGTGGACAGTGGCCTCGAGGAGGATAGCGGCCTCCGAGGCTCGGGCCGCTACCTGGGCGGCGCCTGCCACTGCGCCACCGGCGGCTCCGGCAGCCGGCAGGCCTGGATCCTCGCGCTCCTCCTCGCCACGACGATCCTCCGGAGACGCTCATGATCGCGCTCCCGCTCCTCGGCCTCCTGGGGGCTGCCCTCGCCCAGGATCCCGCCGACGTCCCGGATCTGAACGTCCAGCTGTTCCGACCGGATCTGGGCGGCGAGCGGACGCTGTGGACGGACGACACCGGGCTCCCGCCGTCCGGCGTCCCGTACCTGGGCCTCGCCCTCACCTTCGCGAAGAACCCGTTCGTCTACGAGTACCAGGACGGCGCGCGGATCGAGGTCCTCTCCGATCTGCTCCAGGCCGACGCGCTCGTGGGCATCTCGATCAGCCGCCTGCGCCTGGGCGTGGACCTGCCCGTCTACCTGGTCGCCGAGGGCGACGGCGTGAGCCGGTCGAGCGGTGTGGGCGACCTGTCCCTCGACGGCCGGGCTACCCTGGTGCCCCGATCCGCCGCGCCGGTGGGCCTGGGCCTCGGGGGCCGGGTCATCTTCCCCACCTCGTCCATCTCCGGGCCCCTGGCCAATCCCGTGACCGCCTGGGAGGCTGCGCTCGTGGTGGACCGGGAGTTCGGCACCGTGCTGGTCGCCGCCAACGTCGGCACCCGCGGCGTGCCGCACGTGGAACTGGAGAACATCGTCCTCGACGACCAGTTCTTCTTCCGGGTCGGGGCGGGCTGGCTGGTCGCCGACGGGGCGGGCGTCTCGGTCGATGTGGCGGGCGGCGTCCCGTGGACCACGCCCGTCTCCACGTCCGGGTCCACGCCCGTCGAAGGCCTGGTCGGCGGCTGGCTCCGCATGAACCAGGATTTCGTCCTCAGGGCGGGCATCGGGACCGGGCTCACCCGGGGCATCGGCGCCCCGCGCATGCGGAACCTCCTCCAGCTCTCCTGGGAGCGCCAGGCCCTGCGCGATCTGGACGGCGACGGCCTGGCCGATCGGGACGACGCCTGCCGCGACGAGCCCGAGGATCGGGACGGCGTCTCGGACGCGGACGGCTGCCCGGACCCCTCCACGCGGGTCGTGATGCGGGTGGAGGATCCGAGCGGCCGGCCCATCGAGGCCGCCTTCCTCGTGCTGGACGGAAACGCAATGGCCACCCAGGGCACCGGCGTGTTCCAGACCGACCTCCACCCCGGCCAGTACGTCGTGGCGGCGCGGGCCGACGGCTACCTGCCCCTCGAGTCGTCGCTCACCGTCCCGTCCCAGGCCGAGGTCCAGGTCGCGTGGCGCCTCACGCCGGCGGACGGCCTGGTGCGCCTCGTCGTGACCGCGCCCGACGGCACCCCCCTGGAGGGCGGTTGGACGCTCGACGGCCAAGCCGGCCCGGCGACCTCCGGCGGGATCGCACAGACACGCGTGAAGGTCGGCGCCCACAAGGTGCACGTGACCGTGCCGGGCTTCCACCCCGTGGACCAGGAGATCACGGTCAAACCCGGCGACCAGTACGAGATCCGCGTGACCATGCAGCGGGCCGTCGTCACCGGGGAGCGGATCGAGATCGCGGACTCCGTCTACTTCGAACTCAACAAGGCCGTGATCAAGTCCGAGTCTTTCAAGCTGCTCGACGACGTGGCCCTGATCCTCCGCGAGCACCCCGAGATCCGGCACCTGCGCATCGAGGGCCACACCGACAGCCGCGGCTCCACGGCGGCCAACCTCAAGCTCTCGGACCGCCGCGCCCGGGCGGTGAAGGACTACCTGGTGGCCCGGGGCGTGGAGGTCGCCCGCCTCGAGGCCATCGGCTACGGCGAGGGTCGCCCGCTGGATCCGCGGGAGACCGAGGACGCCTGGACCCGGAACCGCCGCGTGGACTTCTTCATCGTGGAGACGGGCACCCGGTAGCCGCCGCCCGGTCACTCGGAGCGCGCGAGACGGATGCCCGTGAAGGCGTCCTTGAACTCGGCGGGGTGCCGCTTGCGGTGGGCGATGCGGTTGAAGGTGCCGTTGTCGGCCCAGGAGCCGCCCCGCGCCAGGTGGAAGCCGCCGGTCGCCGGGCCGACGGGGTCGTCCACCGCGCCCTCGGCGTACGGGCCGTAGCGGTCCCAGACCCACTCGGACACGTTGCCGGACATGTCGAACAGGCCCCAGGCGTTGGGACGGAGGCTGCCCACCGGCGCGGGCCCGAGGAAGCCGTCGTTGCACGGGACCGCGCCCGTCCAGTCCGGCCACTTCCGCCGCGCCGTGGCGTCGGCCACGTTGGCGACGCTGCACAGCCCCCCCGATCCGCGCGCCCCGGTGTAGGCCCGGTCCGTGCCCGCGCGAGCCGCGTACTCCCACTCGGCCTCGGTGGGCAGGCGGTAGCCGCGGGCGGACGGATTCCAGGCCACCTCGGCGCCGTTCACCGAGTACGCCTCCTCCAGGCCGTCCTTCTGCGAGAGCGCGTTGCAGAACCGGACCGCGTCGAGCCACGACACACCCTGGGCCGGAAGGGTGGGGCCCACGAGGGCGACCTCCTTGTACTCGGCCTTGAAGGGGGAGCTTCCCATGACGGCGGTCCAGAGCGCCTGCGGCACCTCCCGCTCCCCGAGCCAGAACGCCCGCGTGATGCGCACGTCGTGGCGCCGCTCGTCCTGGTTGCGGCCCGCCTCGGCCTCGGGGCTGCCCATGATGAACGATCCTGGGGACACGCGGATCATCGTGTACCCCGAGGGACCCGCCCACGGGGGCGCGGGCGGAGGGGCCTCGGGAGGCGGGACGGCGGGATCGGCCGCCAGCGCGGCGATGAGCAGGACGAGGGTTTTCATGGGAGCACCTCCTCGCTCCAGCATACCAGGAGTCGGCGCCCCCGGGCTTCACTCCGGGTGGACGTCGAGATCGTCGAGCAGGATGCGGGTCTGGCCCCGGCGCTTTTCGATGAACCACACGTCGAAGCCGGCCTCCCGGATCTCCTTGCGGATCCGGGAGAGGAGGACCTGGAGGTTGTTGGGATCCTGCTCCTCCCAGCCGCGTCCCCAGATGCCCTTCTGGAGATCGTTGTCGTCGCACCAGCCCACACCCGCACCCCAGGTCTGGTCCCTCTGGCGGCGGCGCGCGAGCAGGTAGAGGAAGGCCACCCGGTTGTCCGCGTTGACCACGTGCATGCGCTGGGTCTGGAGATCCTCGATCCGGGCCTCGGTGCGCCCGTCGATGGCGCACCACACGCTGAGCCGGTAGGGCCACCCCTGGGGCTCGCGGGGTACGCGCTCGCGCGCGGTGGTGTCGAGCGCATCCTTGCCGGCCCGGAGCACGAACGAGCGGCCCCCCAGCTCGAAGGGCTCCCCCTCCACGGCGGGGAACTCGATCTCCTCGGTGGCGACCCAGGCCTCGCCGTCCTCGTGGAGGACGATGTGGACGATGGGGAAGCCCGGGTGGGCGATGGGGACGTCGGCGTGCTCGTCGGGTCCCAGCACGACCCGGTCGCTCCGGATCGGCCACGCGACACCGGCGGCCAGGTCCACGAGCAGGGAGAGGGGGGCGGGAGGCGGCGCCGGGATCACGGAGGTGTGGAGCTGGACCCGGAGGCAGACCGAGGCGCCCAGCCGGACGGTGTCGCCGTCCTTCACGGGCGCGAGGTCCAGAAGGCGCTCGTCGTTGAGGAAGGTGCCGTTGGTGGAGCCGAGGTCCCGCACCATGAGCGTGGTGCCCACGCGCCGGAACACCGCGTGGTGGAGCGAGACCTGGGGCAGGGAGAGGACGAGGTCGTTGTCGGGCGCGCGGCCGACGAAGAGGGCGCCCGCCCCCATGGGGACGGCGTGGACGGCGGCACCGTCCTGCAGGACCTGGATCTCGGCGGCGAGGTGGGGAAGGCTCAAGGGCCTGCTCCGGCGGGAACGGTCAGTCGCCGCGTCTCGGACGGGGCACCGACGAAGCCCACGCGATCGAACGTGGAGACGCGCCACCAGTATCCCCGAACCCGGTAGGGAAGGAAGAGCAGGTCGGGCCGCCAGTGCGGATCGGCCACCTCCTCGATGGCCATGACCTCGATGAAGTGCTCGTCGGTGGCGAGCTCGATGCGATACCCCAGGGCGGTCTCGGTGGGGTGCCACGAGAAGTCGGGCCGGACCAGGGCGGCGCCGTCGTCCGGCGACAGGAGCTCCGCCGCCGGGGGCAGCCGGATGGGCTCCTCGGGCGGCCGGTCGGGCTGGGTCCGACTGCCGCTCCCGGCGTCCAGCCGGACCTCCTGCCCGGCCCCGAACACCGACACCGGGGCGGCCCAGGCCTCGGTGCGGGTGGCCTCCTGCTCGATGGCGACGCGGAATCCGCCCGCGTCGCCCGCCGTCAGGCCGGTTCCGGTCCGGACCGCCACGGTGCCGGGCCGGACGCCCCCCTGCTCGACCGCCACCGTGCCCGAGGCCACCTCGAGCAGTGAGGAGCGCCGTTCCGCCCGGGCGGAGGCCGCCAGCAGCGTGAGGCAGGTCTCCTCCAGGAGGACCGCGTCGTCGTGGTCGAAACCGCCGTGGGAGCGGGCGAGCCGGAGGGTGGCGTAGGAGCCCGGCCCCGTGCAGACCGTGGAACCCGCCGCGAGGCGGGTGCCGGTCACCACCGGGATGCGCGTCCCGCTCGCGGGGACGAGGTGGACGTCGCCCACCGCCGAGAGGACCTCGGCGGGCTGCTCGAGCGTGTCGGGGGCGGGGGGGAGGACGAGCACGGTGCCCGGCACGAGCACGGCATCCGGTTCGAGGCCATTCAGGTGGGCAATCACGGGGGCGAGGGTCGGATCCCCCAGACTCGCGGCGATGTCGGCCAGGGACTCCCCGGAGTGGACCACGTGGACGTCGGACGCGTGTGCGGCGCCGGCGAGGACCAGGAGGAGGGCGAGGATCACGTCGACTCCGGCGGCAGGGCGACGATCCTGCACACGCGCTGTTCCGGGAGGGGAGGGCCGACCGGAGGAGGCGCCGGCGCGCCCACCACCACGGCCTCGACGGGGACACCGGCGGCCAGGAGGGCCTCGCGGACCGCCTCCGCGCGCAGCTGGCCGAGGAGGGTGTTCCGCGTCTCCTGGCCCTCCGTGGACCAGGATCCCTCCAACAGGAAGCGCCACTGCCCCCGCCGGGCGGCCAGCTCGGCCACCCGGGCGTGACCCGCGGCGTCGAGGATGCTGGAGTCGAGCGGGAAGAAGACGGCCTGGGGCTCGGGGGGCGGGATCCGGAGCCACGTGGCCCATCCCTCGGCCACGGCCAGCTCCTGCCGGAGGAGACGGCCACCGCCGGTGACCTCCAGCGTGATCGGGCCCTCTGGGAGGTTCGCGAGGAGGATCCCGTCCTCGGCCAGCTGCAGGTCGAGGTCCCCGATCCGGACGGTGTCGGCCGGGTTCGCGACGACCACCAGGGCGCCCTGGTGGGGGGCCTCGTCGAGCTGCACCTCCACGCTGGTGCCGGCGTTCACCTCGACCACGACGGGCACACGACCCTCGGCGGTCACCACGATCTCGGACTTGTCGGGCAGGGCGGCGAGGAGGGAGGGGAGCTGGTCCGCCGGGACCCAGGCGCACCAGGGGTGGGGGAGCCAGACGCGGGATTCGGGGGGCACGGAGATGACGGCCGGCGGGCGCGACCGGGGGCGGGCGCGCAGATGGAGCCCCAGGCCGATCTCGACCCGGGTCTCGGCGGCGCGCCAGGCGGTGGTCGGCCGGCGGTTGACCAGCCGGGCCTCCAGGCGCCACCCGACGGCGCCGACCTTGCCGGCCTGGACCCCGGGGCCCACCCAGAACGCGGGCCGGAGTGGATCGGTCACCCCGATGCCCGCGCCGGCGACCAGGTAGGGACGCAAGCGGCGGTCTTCGGCGGGGGCGGCCAGGGCCCGGACCTGGGCGCCGGTACGGGCCCACGGCGAGCCGTCCGAGGTCGCGCCGCTCGCGAGGGCGGCACCCACGTCCCACCGCGGGGAGATCGAGGCCCCGACCCCCAGGTCGATCCCCCCGGAGGCGGGGGTGCCGTCGCCCAGGACGATCCCCCCCAGCCCACCGATCTCGACGATGGCGCCGGCCAGGGCTGCGGGCACGAGGAGGAGGGAGGGGACGAGTGTCATGGAAATCGGCAGGGTACTCCTACCATCGTACTACGGCTCACGGGATGATGGAGAGGCTGAACCCGGTGACCCGACCGCCGGCGAACGTGTGGAAGGTCCCGGTGAGGCGGCTCCGATCGGAGGTCAGGCGCGCCGTGTAGGCCCCGGCGTCGGCCCGGCTGCGGTCCTCGTCCTCGAGGACGAGCGTCCCGTCCCGCGGGTCGAAGCGGCCGCGGACCCGGGAGGCCTGGGCGCGGTCCTGGAAGCGGACCTCGAGGGTGCCGGCCAGGGCGTCGGGCGGCCCCGCGAGGCGCAACGTGGCGGGGCGGCCACCGAAGGAGCCCGACCACGCCCCGAGCGGGCTCCCGCCCACGGAGCCCGTCGGGGGCGCCTCGGGCTCCGCCGGCACGGGTGCCGTCGCCTGAGGCTGCACCCGTGCGGGGGGGGAGGCCGGCTCGGCACGGGGCGGCGGTCG
>JBFYZZ010000136.1:0-10742 GCA_041309225.1 Deltaproteobacteria bacterium
GTACAGCGCCCCGAGGCGGATCCCGAGCGCGGCCAGCCGCTCGCGGTCGCGCCGGCCCAGATCGCGGACCGTGACGACGGCCTCGCGGGGCACGATCCCGAGCCCCTCCCCCACCTGGAACAGGACGCCCCGCCCGGCGGCGCCGAGTTCGCCCGCCGGGTCCGCGCGGAGCGGGGCGAGCAGGGCGTCCACCTCCGCGCGGACCCAGGCTTCCAGGCGCGCCCGCACGAGGGCCGAGGCTTCCGGCGAGAGCAGGTCGTTGCCGAGGAGGCGCACGCGGGGCTCGAGCGCGGTGGCGCCGGGCACGAGCAGGGCCACCCGCGCCCCGTCCCAGAGGATCCGCGCCTCCGCGTCCGTGGCGAGGTCGTCGTCCGGGGCGGCGGCGAGCCGGATCACCCGCTCCCGCACCACCGGCTCCACGGCCCGCCGGACGGCCCGCCAGGCGGAGCGGGCGCCCACGATGTCGGGCTCGGCCAGGAAGCGCAGGCCCTCGAGGCGCCCCAGCGCGTGGCCCCCGGCCTTGACGACCCCGCCCGGTCCGAGGCGGGCCTCGGCGGGCGCGGCGCCGACCAGCACCACGGCCCGACGGTCCACGAACCGCTCGGTGAGCCGTTCGTGGAGGGCGTCCGAGAGGTGGTCCTCGATCTCGCGGGTGCGGCCCTGCCACCAGGTGGCCCGCCGGATCCAGCCGCTCCGCCAGGAGAGGTAGGTCCAGGTCCGGATGGCGGCGATGCGGGCCATGAGGGTCTCGATGTCGTCGCCGGTGCGGTCGAGGCGCTCCACCCGGCGGGCCACCACGTCCTCCGGGAGGCAGCCCTCCGGCCCGGCGAGGAAGCCGAGGACCTCCGCCAGGAGCGCGACGTGGTCGTCGAAGAGGGTCTTGCGGAAGTCGGGGACCTGGCACACCTCCCAGAGCAGCCGCACACCTTCGGCCGAGTCGGTGAGCGCGCCCACGCCGGGTCGAGCGACGAGGGCGTCCAGGGCGCGCTCGTCCTCCATGTCCCGGGCCACCCGCAGGAAGGAGCGGGGGGCCGGGGCGCCGAGGCTCGCCTTGAGGGCGCGCGCCGAGGAGAGGTCGAGGTCGGGGTTGCGCCACTGCAGGCGCCGGATGGCGGGGAAGGCCTGGTGCTCCACGGCCTCCACCACGTCGGGATCGAGCGATCCGACGCCGGCCGTGGTGCCGAAGGTCCCGTCCCGCCGGAAGCGCCCCGCCCGCCCCGCGATCTGCCCGATCTCGAGCGGGTCGAGCGGCCGCACCGCGCCGCCGTCGAACCTGCGCACGCTGGCCAGGGCCACGTGGTCGAGATCCAGGTTGAGCCCCATGCCGATGGCGTCGGTGGCCACCATCACGGGGACCTCGCCGGCCTGGTACATGGCCACCTGGGCGTTGCGGGTGCGCGGGGAGAGCGCGCCGATCACCACGGCCGTGCCGCCGTGCCGCGCCTTGAGGCGCTCGGCCAGGGCGTAGACGTCGGCGACCGAGAACGACACGACGGCGCTCCGCGGCGGGACCGCCGTGAGCCGGCGGTGCCCGCTCCAGGACAGGCGGGACAGGCGGGGATGCGCCTGGAAGGCCGCGGTGGGCACGAGCTCGGCGAGGAGCGGCGCCACGGCGTCGGATCCGAGGAGCATGGTCTCGCGCTCGCCGCGTGCGCGCAGGATCCGATCGGTGAACACGTGGCCCCGCTCCCGGTGGGCGCCGAGCTGGACCTCGTCCACCGCGACGAAGTCCACCGCGCGGTCCACCGGCATGGCCTCCACCGTGCAGATCCAGTAGCGGGGCCGGGCAGGGACGCGCTTCTCCTCGCCGGTCACGAGCGCCACGGCCTCGGAGCCGACCCGGGCGGCCACCCGGTCGTAGACCTCCCGGGCCAGCAGGCGGAGCGGCAGGCCGAACATGCCCGAGCGGTGCAGCAGCATCCGCGCGATCGCGCGGTGGGTCTTGCCCGTGTTGGTCGGCCCGAGGACGGCGTGGACGGTCATGCCGTCACTCGGGGGGGGCTTTCTGCCCTACTCGTCGGTCTCCGGCACCGCGCGGCCCTCGGCCTCCTCGGCCTCCTTGAACCGGCGGGCCTTCTCCTCGGCGGCGAGCTTGACCTTGAGGGCGTCGAACTTGAGGACGTGGTCGCGCTCGCTGATGTAGACCATGTCGTCGAGGACGGCGAGGCGCGGGTGTTCGAGCGAGTACTCGGTGACCTCGATCTTGAACTCCACCTTGCCCGGCTTCTTGAACTTGATGACCCAGCCGGTGTCGACCACGACCCACAGCCTGCCGTCCTCGTCGAAGGCGATGTCGAGGTCCTCGAACCCCTTGACGTAGCGATCGAGCTCGAGCACGACCTGATCCCGGAACCCGTCGGTGTTGTACCGCACGACCTTGTCGTGGAACGCGAGGAGGAAGCGGCCCTTGGGATCCACCACCACGGCGTTGGGGGTGCCGTCCTCGATCTCGAACCGGGCGACCTCCTCGCCGTAGGTGTTGTACCCGACGGCCTCGTCCCCGAAGAACACGTAGACGTGCTCCTTGCCGGGCAGCCAGGCCAGGTACCCCTCGCCACCCACGCCGGGCTCCACCTTCTGCTTCGTGCGGACGCGCCAGGAACGGACGATGGACCCCTCGGAGTCGAAGATCTGGACCCGGCCCAGGGCGTCGAGCACGGCGAAGCCGTCGGTCTCCTTCTCGGGGATCAGCTCCACGTCGATCGGGTTGTGGAACTGGCCCGGATCCTCCCCCGCCCCGGATCCGGACACGTACCAGGGGCGCCCGCGGTGGAACCAGTTGTTGGCGATGTCGGTCGCGGCGCCCCAGGTCTTGTCGGGGCGGCCGTCGTCGGCGAACCGCTGGATGCGGTTGTTGCCGATGTCGGCGATGTAGACCCCGCCGTGCCGGTCCACGACGATGGGCATGGGCTCCCCGAACGACTGGAGGGCGCCGTCGGCCCAGCCCTTGGCGCCCCAGTACGGCACGTTGGGATCCGGCCCGCCGATGAGCTCCTGGTAGGCGTAGAAGATCTCGACCAGGTCGACGAGGTGGGCCCTCTCCTTGCCGACGGCCCGGAGCTGGGCCATCTCGACGGCGGGGATGGCGTTGGGGTCCTTGAGCTTCCGGAGCGCCGAGAGCGCTTCGGGGTCGCTCACGATGGCGGCTGCCCGGTGGCCGGCGTTGGTGATCTTGAGGACCTGGGCGCGCAGGTAGGGCCGACCGTCGCCGCAGGCGTCCATGATCCAGTCCAGGGCCTCGGGCGCGCCGAACTCGGCCTTCTTGTGGGCGGCGAAGCGATCCTTGAGGGCCGCGAGGTACTCCTCCTCGAGCTGCTTGCCGACCTTGGAGTCCATCCAGTCCTGCAGCCGCGGGGGGATCTTGCCGGCTTCACCGCGGAAGTTGACCGCGATCTCGGAGATGTAGAGGTCGGGGAAGACGAAGCCCTCGTAGACCTCGTCGACCTGGATGCGGATCTTGCGGGCGGTGACGTCGACGGGGAGGTCGAAACGCTGCATCCCGTCCTGGATGCGGACGGGGTCGCCCCACTTCTTGCCGTCGAAGAGGAGGGTGATCGTGCGGGGCCGCGCGTACTCGCGGAAGGACTTCTTGCCCTCCTTGAGATTCCCCGGCCAGATCGACAGCTCCTCGATCCGGGTGGCCTGGCGCAGATCCACCTCGATCCAGGACCCCTCCCCCATGCCCGCCGCCCCTTCGCCCCAGCCGGTCTGGAGCAGGCCGTCCACCGCGAGGTCGGCGACGTGCTTGCCGGCCTCGTCCTGCACGGTCGAGGACGCGGTGGCGAAGGAGGGCGCGGCCGCGACGGGCGGGGCATGCCCGGCGACGGCACAGAGGAGAACGGCGGGAGCGACGGCGCAGAGGACGGCCTTGGGCATGGGCACCTCCGGGAAGGGCCTTCCTACCGTGCCCGGGGGGGGCGGGGCAACCCGCCGGATGGCCGGGGGCCGCGTTACGGGACGTCCATGCGCCCGTCCATGACGCCCCGCGACGTCGGCTGGATCGAGGTCATCGCCGGCTGCATGTTCAGCGGCAAGACCGAAGAACTCATCCGCCGGGTCCGGCGGGCCCAGTACGCCCGCCAGCCGGTGGCCGTCTTCAAGCCCGCGATCGACCGCCGCTACAGCGACGACAGCGTGGGCTCCCACTCGGGCCACCGCCTCCGCTCCTTCCAGGTGTCGCGGGCCGCCGAGATCCCGCCGCTGGTGGGCGACGCCCAGGTGGTGGGGGTGGACGAGGCCCAGTTCTTCGACGCGGATCTCGTCCGGGTATGCGGCGACCTGGCGGACGCCGGGCGGCGCGTGGTCGTGGCGGGCCTCGACCTCGACTACCAGGGGCGGCCCTTCGGGCCCATGCCGGAGCTGCTCGCCACGGCCGAGTACATCGACAAGATGCTGGCGATCTGCGTGGTGTGCGGCAATCCGGCCGACCGCACCCAGCGCATCGTCGACCGGGACGCCCTGGTCCTGGTGGGCGAGAACGACGCCTACGAGGCCCGCTGCCGGCGCTGCTGGCGCCCCGGGGCCTTCGCGCCTGCCCAGGAGCGCCTCCCCTTCGGCCGCAACCTCGCCGATCCCGGGTAGCCGGGCCGCTCAGAGGATCCGCACGCGGGGGCCGGCGCGGTGGTGCCAGCGTATGACCAGGCCCTTCTCGCCGTCGCGCTCGCGTGCGAAGACGGGGGTGCTGGGGAACGCGGCGGCGTCGAGCGCGGTGCGCGCCCAGGGATTGAGGTGGACGCTGCAGTGGACACGGGAGGGATCGGAGGGCTCCCGGCCCACCCAGAGCAGACCTCCCACGTCGGTGCACAGCGGGTCGCGGAACAGGGTGGCGCCGGAGTCGGCCTCGAGCTCGACCTCGAGGTGTCGGCCCTCGCCCTCCCGGCGCATCTCCATGGACCGGGCGCGGCCGTAGAGGAAGTCGCGCAGGTAGCCCGGAGAGACGGGCCAGGGCCGATCGCCCACGCACGCCACGAGGGTGGGCCGGCCCGCCCGGCGTCCCTGTCGCCGCCGCTCGAGCTCCTCGAGCAGGCGGGCCTCGACCGCCAGGAGGCACGTCGGGGCGAGGTAGGGCCCGAGCACGGTGCAGACCCGCGATCCGAACCGCACCTGCCGCCCGGTGAGGGCGAACTCGATCTGGACGCCCTTCTCGGCGTCCTTGAAGATGGCGTACCGGCCCTCCCAGCGACCCCGCTCCACATCGGCCAGCCAGGTCTCCACGGCCCGGCGCACCTCGTCGGTGTCGAGGCCGTCGGGCAGCGGGCGCTGGATGCCGACCAGGTACCGCCGGTTGCCGCCCGCGCGGTCGAGCGCCGTGAGGAGGCGCTTCGCCGCGGCCACGTCCGCCCCGACCCGGGAGCGCTGGATGAACGCGAGCACGACGAGATCCCAGGCGGCACCGCTCCGCCGCCGCAGGCCCAGCCAGTCGCCGCCTCCGCCCACCTCCTCCACCCGGAAGGCCCCCCGTTCGAGCAGGGCCGCCACCGTCAGCTCGGCCACCCCCTGGAAGAACCGGCGGTTGTCGAAGGAGGTGAGGAGGCCGGCCACGCGCGTGGCGAGCGGCTCGCCGACGGCGTCCACGAGCGCCTGCAGGGCCGCTCGGTGGCGCCGGCCGCGCGCCGCGCAGACCTGGGCCAGGAACGTGTGGCGCCCGCCGGGCAGGCGCCCCAGGTCCTCGACGAGGCGATCCGAGAAGACCTGCATGGGAACCCCAGGGGCCGCCGGCGTTAACGCATCCGCGAGACGAGGGCACGCCTCCGCTTCAGCACGACCAGCCACGCGAGGAGGGGCAAGGGCCCCACCCGGGGTCGCACCGTTCCGCAGTGGCATCCCCGCCACGGGATCTCGCCGAGGTGGACGAGGCCCGCCCCCGACGGGTCGTCCCAGCCGGGGTCCCCGATGTCGAGCGCGCCCTCCACCAGGACGTCGGTCACCGCCCCGGGCCCCATGCGCCGCCCGTCGGCGTCCAGGACCAGGGCCGCCGCCCCGGCCACGTGGGGCGCGGCCGCGGAGGTCCCGCGAAAGGCGGCCTCGCCCCAGGTGACGGTGCTGACGCCCGCGGGCCCGACCAGTTCGGGCTTGCGACGTCCGTCGTCGGTGGGGCCCCGGCTGGAGTACCAGGCCACGGTCGCGGTGTCGGGGAGCTCCACCGCCCCCACCGCGAGCGCACGGTCGGCGTCGGCGGGGAGCGTGAGGTTCCGGGTGCCGCTCCACGTGCCCTCGGGGAGGCCGTTCCGCGAGTAGAGGAAGCCCTCGAGGCCGTCCACCCCTCCGGCGGCGAGGCGGATCTCCACGATGGCCTCGGCGCCGCCGGCCTCGCAGACAACCCGCTCCCAGGGGGTCCCCGCGCCGTCTTGCGGGTCCTCGCCGGCGCCGCAGGGGAGGCCCTCGTCGTCGTACACGTAGAGGTCGAGGTCGTCGTCCGACGCCTCCATGGGGTCGGACCACCGGAGGGACACGTCCGCAATCCCGCGGCCGGTCCGGATCCGGATGGGCGCAAGCCCCCCGATGGACACGGTGCCGTCGTCCTCCAGTGCGAGCGGTCCCACCCGGTAGCGGTCGTTCTCGTTGCCCGAGGCGGCCACGTAGAGGGTGCCGTCCTCCACCAGGGCGTCCACGGCCCGGCTCATGGGGGAGGTGCCGTCGGCGTGCCAGGTGTTGTCGAACCCGATCGATCCGTTGACCACGTCCCAGCCGTCGGCCGCGATGTCCTCGACGGCCGCGACGAAGTCGACCTCGGTGGAGAACGTGTACAGGCCGAGGTCCGCCTCGGGGGCCACGTCGTGGACGATCTCGGCCACCGCCGTCCCGTGGGCCGAAGCCCCGGCGGAGGCGCGGAAGCGGGTGTCGACCCGGTCCGGGAGCTCGTCACCGATGAGGCGCTCGTGACCGGAGAAACCCACGTCGAGCACGGCGACGTGGACGCCGTGCCCGTCCACGCCCTCGGCGTGCCAGGCGCCGGCGCCGAGCGTGGCCACCCCCTCGCTGCGCTCCGCCACGCTCGGCTGCCAGGGCTCCCGCACCCGGCGTACACCCGACGACGAGGCGATCCCGGCGAGGTCCGCCCACGGGACCACGGCCTGGATGAGGCCGGAGGCCCCGGCCGGCGCCACCACCTGCTCGACCTCCACGCCGGGGAAGGCGCGCTCGATCGCGCGGGCCCGCGCCTCGGCGTGTTCCCCGGGCCACAGCGCCAGCACCACGCGCACGGCGTCCTCGGCGGGCGGATCGCCCCGCGGCGCCCACCAGGTGTCGAGCGCGCCCTCTGCCCGGCAGGCGAGACCGTCGGCCAGGGCGGTGGAGAGGGCGGGCGGCAGCCCCGTCCGCGCCGGGGCGGCGGTTGCCGAGGAAGCGGCGAACACCAGCGTGGCGAGGGTCCGGAGCACCGCTGCACCTACCCCGCGCGCACGCTACCCGTCATGGTCCACACGTTGTTGACGCGGCGGGCCGCCGGCCGAGGCCTGCCTGCGGATAGGTGAAGCCCATTGCTCTCGCCCAGTCACCCACCATGAAGCGGACCCTGCCGTACCTGCTGGTCTTCGCCGCCTGCGCCGCCCTGCCCGCGCTGTCGCTGGGCTTCGGCGAGGGCGGCTATCTCGCCGCTCCCCAGACCGAGCTCCCGGTCCGCCTCTGGACCTACGAAACCTTGGGTTTACCGCGGATCCTCGGCGGCCTGGTCGGCGAGATCGGGTATCCGCAGCCGGGCATGCTCAACAATCCCGATCCGCTCGGCACCCTGCTGTACGGCCTGCTGGTGGGTCCTTTGGGCTCGGCCGCGGCCTTCGACCTCCCGGTGCTGCTCCACCTGTGGGCGAACATGGTGGCCGCCTGGCTGCTCGCCCGCGAGGTCACCCGCGACGACCTCGCCTCCGCCACGGCGGCGATCTCGTTCGGGCTCGCGCCGCTCGTCCTCACCTACCCGGTGATGTGCGCGGTCACCGACATCGCCATCCTGTGGCCGTACCCCCTGGCGCTCCTTGCCCTCCTGCGTGCTCCCGAACGCCCGGGCCCCTGGGGGGGCCTGGCGGCGGGAGGCTGGCTGGGCGTGGGGTTCGTGACCTGCCCCTACAACACCGCGGCGTTCGGCGCGCTGGTCCTGCCGGTGCTGCTCTGGACGCTGGTCCGGGTGGTCGTCACCCGGATCCGGGGCGATCGCTGGGTGCTCGTCTTGAGACCCTGGGCCCACACCCTCGTTCTCGCCGCCGTGGGCTTCGCGCTCGCCGGGGGCTGGTACGTGATCTGGATGCGGGTGATCATGGGCGACCCAGAGGGCCTCGTGTCGGACGGGATGGTGGCCAGCACCCGCCCCTCCTGGCCCTTCGCCGAGCTCCGCCCCGGCGTCCCCAGGCGGTACACCGCGTTCCTGGTCGACTGGTTCGCGATCGGGAAGGGCTCGCTCGTGGTGACCGACTTCGTCTCGCGCTTCTTCCGGGCGTTCTCGCCCGGGTACACCGTGTGGGCGGCGGCCGTCGCGGCCCTGGCCCTCGGGCACGGCCGGCGCCGGGTCGCCGCCTTCCTGGCGTTGGTGGTGGTCGTGCTGGTGATCGCCTCGACCGGCCCCTTCCTGCCCGTCACGCGCTCCACGTCGCTCCCCTTCCCGGGCAACGTCCTCTGGCTCGCGCTCCACTACGCGGTTCCGGGCGGTCGCATCCTCCAGGAGCCTCTCCGCTACGCGTTCCCCGCCCTCCTCGCGCTCGCCGTCCTGGCCGCCCTCGGCGTTCGGGTGGCCGCGGACCGGTGGGGTCGCTGGGTGGCGGTGGCTGCGCCCGCGCTCCTGCTCGCCGAACTCGTGCTCCTCTCCCCGGTCCCGGTGCCGCTCCCGACCTGGACGCCGGAGGTGTCCCCCGCGATGGCGCGACTCGGCGAGGTCCTGCCCCCGGGCCCCGTCGTGGAGCTCCCCCTCTTCGAGCGCGGCTCCCAGCGCCTGCGCCGGATCCACTTCCTGGACCAGACCGTGCACGGGCGGCCCATCCCCGACGTCGTGGTGGGGGTCCCTCCCCGGTACGTGATGTCGAACCGGTTCCTGGCGGCCCTCGTCCAGCCCGAGGAGGTGGCGGGCGAGATGCGGGTGTGGCGAAGCGACTCCTCCCGCGTGGCCCAGGACATGGCGCAGCTGTCGGCCGACGGCTTCGTCGGCCTGGTGCTCAACCGGTCGGGCTACCGCAGCCCGGCGCACGCCGACCGCGCGGTGCACCTCGCCTCCCAGGCGGGTCCCGCCACCCGGATAGGGGACGTCACGGTGGTCCGCCTGCTTCCCTCCCCTCCCGTGGCGGCCCCCTCCTCCCCATGAGTACCTGCCCCGTCGGCCTCGGCGAGCTGCTCCTCCTCCTCCTCCTGGCCCTCCTCCTGGTGGGGCCGTCGGACCTGCCCGTGCTGGCCCGGCGGGCTGGCCGGCTGGCGTGGCACGTCCGCCGGGCCGCGGTGGACCTGCAGGACGCCCTCCTGCGCGAGGCGGACGCCTCGCGCCGGCCGCCCCCCTCCGACCGGGATCCCCCCGCGTGACCGGTGCCACGGTCCCCGATCCGGAGCGGCCCCGCGACCGGCCCATGCCGCTCTTCGAGCACCTCCGCGAGCTGCGTCGTCGCCTGGTGGTCTCGCTGGTCGCCCTGGGCATCGGCGTGGGGGTGACCTTCGCGTTCGTCGACCGGGCGTGGGATCTCCTCGCCCGACCCCTCGCCACCCCCCTCGCCGCACGGGGCCTGGATCGCCTCGCCGTGCTCGCGCCCACCGAGGGGATCCAGGCCTGGCTCACGCTCTCGCTCTGGGGGGGTGCGGTGCTCGCCGCGCCGGTGGTCCTCCAGCAGGCCTGGGCCTTCGTGGCGCCCGGCCTCTACCCGCGGGAGCAGCGGATCGCGCTGCCGGTGGTGGCGGCGGCCTGGGTGCTCGCGGTGGCGGGGGTGGCGTTCGGCTGGGCCGCCCTCCTCCCGCCCGCCGCGCACCTCTTCCTCGCCGCCGTGCCCGACGGCGTGGAGCCCGTCCTCTCGATGCGGGCCTGGCTCCGCACGGCGGCCACCCTGCTCGGGGCCTGCGGCCTCAGCTTCCAGATCCCGCTGGCCATCTTCCTCCTGGCCCGCCTGGGGATCCTGGACGCCCGGGGCCTCGTGCGGGGCTTCCGCTTCGCCGTCCTCGGGATCTTCGCGCTGGCGGCGGTGCTCACGCCCCCGGACGTCCTCTCCCAGCTCCTGCTCGCCGTCCCGCTCGTCCTGCTCTACGGCGTGGGCGTGCTGGTGGCCGCCCTGGCCAGCCCCCGGACGCGACCTCCCCGCGCCCCGGCGGCCCCGCCCGGATAGGCGGGCGCCCATGGACCCCCGTCTCTCCGGTCATGCCGCCGTCCGCCCCCCGGGCTCGCGCCTCACCTGGTGGATCCTCGGCGTCCTCGCGGGGCTCTACGTCCTGCAGGTCGTGCTGGAGCAGTGGATGGGGCTCCCGGTGGTCGCCCGGCTGGCCTGGTGGGACGGCGCGTCGGGCCTCTTCCGCCCGTGGCAGCCGGCCACGGCCTTCCTCCTCAACGGTCCCGAGCCGCTCGGTGCGTTGATCGACTGGGTGGTCCTGTTCTTCCTCCTGCCGCCCACGCTCTCGATCTTCGGGCGACGCGGGGTCGCCGGGGCCTCGGCCGCCGCGTGGGCCGGCGCCACGGTGGTCACGCTGGTCCTCCAGCTCGTCCGGATCCTGCAGCCCGGGGCCTCCCCCTTCCTGGGCCTCGAGCCCTTCATCACGGCCCTGCTCCTGCTCTTCGGGCTCTCCCGCCC
>JBFYZZ010000137.1:0-12862 GCA_041309225.1 Deltaproteobacteria bacterium
CGTGTGCTCTTCCGATCTGCGGCGAGGGCGCGGCGGCGGCGGCGGTCGCCGGGCGAGGGCCCCTCTGCGAGGTCCTGCGCGTCGGGGCCGAGGCCGGAGGAGCGGAGCAGGCCTGGGACGCCATGGGTGCCGAGGCGGCGCGCGCCCAGGCCCTGGCCGAACGACGCGTCCAGTACCTCGCGGCCATCGGCAACATCGCCACCATGATCGGCCTGCTCGGCAACGTAGTGGGCATCATCATCGCCTTCGGAAGCCTCGGCCAGGCCACCGCCGAGGCGCGCGCGGTGCACCTCTCCGAGGGCATCGCCACGGCCATGGCCACCACCGCCTACGGGCTGATGGTGGCGATCCCCGCCCTGGCGGCGCACGCGTGGCTCGAACAGCGGGCGCGCTCCTACCTCGCCGACCTCGAGGGATTCGCAGGCGACCTCGCCGCAGCGCTCCGGCGGAAGGCCTGAACGGGCCGTGCGCCGGCTCCTCGCCCCAGCGCGCGCCAGCGACCCGGACCTGCGCCCCGGCCTGCTGTCCATCGCCTGCCTGCTCTTCATCCTGCTGCCCTGCCTGCTGCTCACCACGTCGCTCTACAAGCTCACCTCGCTCCCGTTCCGGTTGGGCGGAGGAGAGGGCGGCGGAGAACCCGAGGTGCCCGGCGTCGTGTCCGGACTGGAGGTCCTCGTGGACCCCGACGGTCTCGTGCTCCGGGCCGCGCTGCGCACCCGAGACGCCAACGCCGGCGCCGAGGATGTCGTGTGGAACGAGACGCCGCTGCCCCATCGGGACGGCGCGCCCGACACCGTGGGGCTCCAGGCGCGGCTGGGGGCACTGCGCCGCCTGGACGCGGCCTGGAAGCGCGTGACCGTGCGCCCGGACGATCGCGTCTCCACCGACGACCTGGTCCTGGTGATGGACGCCCTCCGGGAGGGCCCCGAGGGCGTGCTCGCCGAGGAGATCCTGCTGGGCGACGGACCGGGGGCCCGCGCCCTCGTGCCGGGGAGCGCCCCGTGAGGCGCCGCCTCGTGGTCCGGCGCCCCGCCGTGCTGCACCACGGCCAGGCAGCCTACGCGCCGCTCGTGGACATGCTCACAATCCTGCTCTTCTTCATCCTCAAGTCGTTCAGCATGGACACCCCGGTCCGGCCCGACGACCCCACCTTCCGGCTGCCGGCGTCCGCCGGCCGGGAGTACGTCGCCAAGGTCACCCGGATCGACGTCACGGGGGACGCCATCTACGTGGACGGCGAGCGGGCCGCCTCGTCCACGTTCTACCTCGAGCACGACGACGAGATCGTCCAGGAGCTGTACGAGCGGCTCCAGGGCACGGCCTCCCGGAGCGCCAACGTCCGCGCCGACGGCCGGGTGCCCTGGAGGCTGCTGCGCAAGGTGGTCTACACGGCGCAGGTCGCTCGGGTCGAGACCCTCGACCTCGTCGCGGTGAGCCGGTCGGGCCTGTAGGCGGCGCGGACCGGGGACGTCCGGGCCTCACACGCGGGTTGCCGTCCGCGTCGGGCCGCGGATACCGTGTGTTCCGGAAAGGAGTCCGAGTGGCACGAGAGCGGCGCCAGGGCCGGATGATCGACCGGGTGCTCCAGGGCCTGGGGCTCCTCGGCGTCTCCTCCCTGCTGCACCTCGCCCTCTACGGGCTGCTCGCGGTCACGGTCCTTCCCCGCTGGATGGCCCCCCCCTCGTCACCGGCCGGGTCGCCCTCTGACGGGGAGCCCCTCGACGTCACCGTGCTCGACGCGCTGCCGGGCCTGGCCGAGCCCCTGCCTGGCGACGAGGCCCTCGCGGAGGTCGAGGAGCCCCTCGAGGTCGAGGTCCTCCCGCCCCAGGTCGACGGACAGGTGGTGGACCTGCCGCCGCCCCTCGTGGAGGAGGAGCCCGAGCGGGCGCGCTACCTGGCGGAGCAGGCCAGGAAGGTCGACGAGGAGACCCGGAGCGAGCGCTTCAAGGTCAATCCCGAGGTGCTCGCCCAGACGTATTCCGAACAGAGCCGCCTCGAGCTCGAGGACCTCGTCGACCTCGGGTTCGACGAGCCCTCCACCGGCGCCCGCGCGGGCGGCATCTCCTTCGACCTCCGGAAGGACCGGGGGCCCACGGCCGGCCCGCCGGGCTCCATGTTCGCGGTCACCAACAAGGAGGGCCTGGACCGGCCGGTACCCGCCTCCCACGGCCGGCAGGACCTCGCCGGCGCCCCCGCCAACGACTACCTCGACGAGAAGCTGGGAGCGGGGGTCAACCTCAACACACACGCCTTCCTGTACGCCAACTACATCAACCGGATCAAGCGGCTCGTGTCGTTCTACTGGCAACAACAGATCGACAACCTCCCCCCGGGGCTCCCCCTGTCCAGGAGCCGCTACGAGACGGTGGTCGCTGTGGACCTCACGCAGGACGGCAGTGTGGCCGACGTCCGCGTCATCGGCCCCAGCGGCTCGGGTCCCCTCGACAACGCCGTGCTGGAGGCGTTCCGCATGGCGGGGCCCTTCCCCAACCCCCCCCAGGGCCTCGTAGGGCCCGACGGCATGGCCCGGTTGAGCGACATGGGCTTCCACCTGGAGGTCGGCCACGCCCGGGCCCTGTACCTGGGTGTGGATCCGCGCGCGGGCGTGCAGTTCCCGGGCATCCTCAAGGCGCGGCAGTAGCCCGGCGGAACCGGTGGTCCGAGGAGACCCATGGTGAGTGCGATCCCCGAATCCCTGCCCGGATACGTCGAGGCCGGAGGTCCCCTCTTCCTCCTCATGCTTGCGGTGTCCATCCTCGCGGTGGCCGTGGCGTTCGGCAAGGCCGTGGAGGTGGCGCGGTTCCGGCGCGCGATCCGGCACGTCGACGAGCGGGTGGTCGAGGCCGTGCGACGGGGCGACGTGGAGGAGGCACGCCGGCTCGCGGAGCGTCTCCCACCCGGCCTCCGGGCGGTGTTCGTGGCGGGGCTCGACCGCTTCCTCGGGCACGTGAAGGGCGAGCCGGCCCTGGCCATGCGCCGGGAGGAGAAGCGGGCGGTGGGGAGGCTCAAGTCCTGGGTCTGGACGCTGGGCAGCGCGGGGGCCCTGATGCCCTTCGTGGGCCTCCTGGGCACCGTCCTCGGCGTGATGGAGTCGTTCCGCGCCATCGGCATCTCCCAGGCGTCCGGGTTCGCGGTCGTCTCGGCGGGCATCTCCGAGGCGCTCGTGTCCACGGCGGCCGGCCTGTTCGTGGCCCTCGAGGCCGTCGTCCTCTACAACTGGCTGCAGAACGCCATCGCGGTCCAGCATCGCGAGGTGTCGCTCCTCGTGGACGAGACGCTCGAGATCCTCCACACCGCCCGCCCCGCGTCGGCCCAGCGGTCCTGACGCCATGCAGGGCCCTCCCGACCCGGACCGAGACCTCGTCGAGGACGATCCTGCGATCCTGTCGGAGATCAACGTCACGCCGCTCACCGACGTCTTCCTGGTCCTCCTCATCATCTTCATGGTGGGCGCGTCCACCGCGGTGGACCTGGAGCGCCGCAACGCGGCCCTCACCAAGGGGCGGCTGCACGAGCGGGCGCTGCAGGTCACCACGCCCGAGGGATCGGGCGATCAGCAGCTCATCCCCAAGGATGTCGTGATCTCGGTCCTGCCCGACGGCAGCGTGTTCGTGAACGCCGAGCAGACCACGTTCGAGGGGCTGGCGGACCGCCTGCGCGTCGAGCGGGACGCCGCCGTCAACCCCCGCGTCGTGGTGCGTGGCGACGAGGCCGCCTCCTACCGCCTGATCATGGACGCCATCAACGCCGCCCGGCAGGTGGGCATCCAGGATGTCGCCCTCTCCACGCGGACCGGGGGAGCGAAGTAGGCAGGGGGCCGCTCGCGACCGGCTCCCACCGGCGGCCGCGGGGCGCCCGCCCGACTACCCCGGTGCGGCAGGCGCCGCCTTCGGAGGCGACTTTCCCTTGCCCGGCTTCGGAGCGTCCTTCACACCGAACGCCTTCCGCGCGATCCAGCCCAGGGAGCCCAGCGTGAGCCCGCCGACGAGCGCGCCGAGCGCAAGCGCGTAGAGCGTCTCCTTGAGGTTGCCCATGGGTGTGAGGTCGGTGGCCAGGGTGAAGCAGGCGCCGCAGAGGAAGCCCACCTCCGAGGCGATCTTGTCGGTGCGCCATCGCACGTCGCACAGGATGGCGAGGAACCCCAGGACGGCCGCCCCCGCCCACAGGATGGGCGGCCGGGGGGGGGCCTTGACGAGGTCCAGCCTGAGTGTCTCGGCCGCCCGTCCCTTCCACTCGCTGGCCACCACCTCGGTGAGCCCCGTGCGCTTCAGCGGGAAGCGGGTCTGGGTCTCCTCGGACCACCGGGCGGCGAACCGTTTGTCCCGGCTTCGGATGCCGTCCTCGGCGTCGCTGATGGGGACCGCGTCGTCCTCGGACTCCCGGAGCACCATCCCCTTGAGGATCTCGCGCTTGTCGCCGGTCTTCAGGAGGAGCTCGTAGCGGGTGTACTTGTCGTCCACCGTGATCTTGTCGATGTCCACGACCTCGGAAAGGGTGGCCGTGACCATGAGATCCATGCCGGGCGGCACGTCGAGTTCGTCACGGGCTCCCTTGCCGGGGAGGTCCAGCGTGGCGGTGATTGGCGGCGGAAACAGGGCGACGCGGGCGATCCACACCGGGGCGAGGACCGCCGCGAGCACGACGATCCAGGCCAGGAACGGGGTACCTCGCACGGCCGCCAGCCGGGAGGCCGCCATGTACCCGGCGACCAGCGCGGCGACGGCCACGATGACGAAGGAGATCGTGGGGGGGGAAATGGCCGTAACCTCCAGGGTGCCCGTCTATCCGGGCAGTGCGGGCCATGGCCAGATCCAGGCGGCGGCCGAATCGGGCGGGACGCCCTACACGCCCAGGCCTCCGTCGACCACGAAGACCTGCCCGGTGATGTACGTCGCGCCCGGTCCGGCCAGGAAGCGGACCAGCGGGGACACGTCGTCGGGGGTGCCGCTGCGCCGCATGGGCACGAGGGCCAGGGTGGCGTCGATGATCGGCCGGGGGAGGCGACGGGTCATGTCGGTGTCGATGAAGCCGGGCGCCACGGCGTTCACGCGGACCTGGCGCTTCGCGACCTCGAGCGCCATGCAGCGCGTCATGGCGACGATGGCGGACTTGCTCGCGGCGTAGTTGGCCTGGCCGGCCCGCCCCCGGATCCCCGAGAGGCTCGCGACGTTGACGACGGACCCGCTGCGGCGGAAGGCCATGTGGCGCAGGACCGCCCGGCTCATGCGGAAGCAGCCGCCTGCGTTGGTTTCGAGCACGCCGGACCAGCCCTCGTCGGACATCGTGATGGACAGGGCGTCGGCGGTGATCCCGGCGTTGTTCACGAGGATCTCGATCGGGCCCCAGGCCTCGGCGAAGGCCACGGCCGCCTCGCAGGACGGCGCCGAGGTCACGTCCACCGCGACCACGCGGGCCTCCCCGATGGCGGCCGCCACGGCCTCGGCCTCCTCTCGCCGAACGCGGTACCCCACGACCACCCGCGCGCCCGCCCGGCCGAGCTCCAGCGCCACGGCCCGACCGATGCCGCGGCTCGCACCGGTCACCAGGGCGACCCGGCCTTCCAACTCGCGTTCGGGCATCGGGGCCTCCGGCCCGGGACCGTGCCGGGCGAGCCAGCGTAACGCGAGCCCCTCGGGGCTGCGGGGGGACGGGCCCCGCGTTCGCGCGATACGATGCCCCATGCTCGCCCGGATCCTCCTCCTCGTCCCGGTCGCTGGCGCCGTGGCCACGGCCGATGCCGACCGCTGGCTCTCCACCGACCGGATCGCGCTCGGCGTCGCCACCGGCGGGTCCCTCGTCAACGGGATCGTGCAGCTCGGGCTCCTCTGGGATCCCGACGGCCCGGAGGGCCCGCTCCCCACCGGGGGCGACTGGCTCACCCAGGGCGACGCCTTCGACGTGTGGTCGGTCGCCTACACCGGCGCCTCGGGGGACGTCACGCTCGTCCAGGGCAATCCCTGGACGTGGGTCGGGACCGACCTCCTCCTCGCGTGGGACGGCCCCTACGACTCGGGGGACGTCACCTGGCTGCACGGGGCGGCGTCCGACGGCGATCTCGCCGTGGAGTCCTGGATCGAGGTGCCCTGGGGTCGAGACGTGGCCTGGCTGACAATCCGCCTGGAGGCGCTGGCCGATCTCACCGACGTCGCGGTCGCCCACGTCGCGGATCCCGACCCCGACGCCTGGATCACCGGCGCCTACGGCACGCGCAACACCGCGGGCCCGGGGTACGCCGTGGCCGAGGGCGCCGCGGACCAGCGGGCGCTGGCGATCGCGGCGACCGGCGGCATGGGCGGGATCTGCACCTGGTGCACGACGCCCGCCGAGGTGGCCGCCGGCTCCACGGGGACGATGTCGGGCGACCTCCAGATCGGCATCGGGGTGGAGGTCGGGGATCTGGCCACGGGGGACGGCGCCACCGTGGTCTTCGCACTCGGGCTCGCCCTCGGGTCGGACGCCGCCGTCGCCCTCGCGGAGGATGCCGCCGGCGACGACGACCACGACGGCGACGGGGAGACCGCCTCGGCTGGCGACTGCGACGATCGCGACGCGGGCGTCCACGGGGGGGCGCCGGAGGTGCAGGACGGGCTCGACAACGACTGCGACGGCACGGTGGACGAGGGATCCCCCCGGAGCGACGACGACGGGGACGGGTATACCGAGGCCGAGGGCGACTGCGACGACGGCGATCCGGCCGTGCACCCGGGCGCCGGACCCGTGGAGGGCGTGACCGACGCCGACTGCGACGGCCTCGTCGACACCGGCGACTGGCCACCGGCGCTCGACACGGGCGAGCCGCCCGCCGAGGCATCCGGCGGCTGCGGGTGCGGCCGCACGCCCTGCCGGCCGGCCACCGGGGGCTGGATTGCCGTGCTCCTCGCCCTGGCCGCGCGCAGGAGATCCCCATGATCCGCCACCTGTTCCTCCTCGTCCTCGGCGGGTGCGCCGGACCGGAGACGAGCGGAGACACCCTCCGCCTCGTCCTCACCCTGCCTTCGGGCGGGGCCATCGACCCCGAGGGTCCGGACGCGTCCCTGCCCCTCGAGGCCGTCCTCGAGGAGGCCCCGGAACGCTGCGATCTGACCTGGTCCGTGCAGGATCCCGCCGGTCACCGGACGGCGTGGGAGGCGGGAGCGGCGGTGGGCCCGGGCGACTCGGTCCAGGCCGAGTGGGACGGTTGCTTCGAGGATGGGATCCCCGCCGATCCGGGGCCCGTCTGGATCGCCGTGGCGGCCGCGTGCCCCGACGGTTCCACCGGCGAGGACGCGCTCGAGGCCTGGGTCATGCGCCTGGGGCTGTCCGCCGTGGACCTCCAGGCCCGACCCGACGACGGCGGTGCCGTGGTGCTCGCCTTCCACAAGCGCAGCCTGTGGGAGGAGGGGATCACCGTCCTCGACGGGATGCCCGACTATCGGGCCCACCCAGCGGGTGCGCTCTCGGATCTCGACGACGACGCCGGCGCCGCCCGGCCGGTGGTCGAGCCCTGGGCCAACCCGGACATGCCGCCCTGGGGGGACGGCGAGCCGGGCGACGTTCCCTACAGCCTGCCCTCCGCGTTCGTGGCAGGGGTCCGGGTCCACGTCCAGGCCACCGTCGGCGCCATCGCCCTCTCCGCACGGACCGGCGTTCCGGGGCCAGCGCTCGGACCGCTCTCGGAGTCCACCCGGGCTCCGCCCATCCGCCTCGCCGGCGACGGGCTCGAACCCACGGAGGGGGAGGGCGTCGTCGAACCCGGAGGCTGCCTGACGGTCGAGGCGGGTCCGTTGCCGGCCACGTTGGGGCGCACGGACCTCTCCCTCCCGTGGCGGTTCCAGGTCCGGTGGGACGGGGCCTGGCACGACGTGCCGGGCGGGGAGGTCGCCACCACCCACCGCGTCTACCTGCTGCTCGACGAGCCCTCGCTGCTCGACGGCACCGACCGGGACGCGGCACCTCCCCACCCTTGGGTGGGCGCGCTGGAGGACACGGTGGAGGCCGTCCAGGGCGTGGAGGCCGACACCGGTGCGCTCATGGACGCCATCCGCGACCACCTGCACCTCGATCCCTACCTGGTCTACAACCCGGGCGACTCGGCCTACACCGGCTACGTGGGCTCCTACATCTTCTGGGACTGGATCTGGGCCGACCTGACCGCCTGGCTCGACCGCCGCGACGGCATCGAGTGCTACTGTCACTCCGTGTCCTGCCTGCTGTCCGTGCTCGCCAACACCTGGGGCGCCCACACCGAGCAGGAGGTGCTGGGGGTGGGCTTCACCACGAACTACGTACGGGCGGCCGGCACCGAGACCTGGACGCGGTGGGGATTCAACTCCCACTCGGTGGCCTCGCCCGACGGCGGCGCCACGCTGTGGGACGCCTCCATCGACGTGGACGGGGACGGCGATCCGGCCAGCCCGCCGCATACCGCACTCGCGCCCAAGGGGCTCTCCCGGGCGGACTACCTCGACCTGCTCACCCCGGACGAGATCTCCATCGTCAACTCGGGCGCCTGCTACGTGTTCTGACCCAGGAGCCACAGCGCCGCGATCCACCCGCCCTGCAGGAGCGCAGTGAGCCCGATCACGGGGGCCAGGAGCCGGAACACCGCTCCCCACGAGACCCCGAAGAACCGGTTGGACAGGACCTGACACAGGTGGATGGGGCTGGCCATCTGGCCGAGGTGCCCCGCGGCGTAGGCCAGGACCAGGAGCGGCAGGGCCGCATCGCCCCCCAGGTCCCGGGCCAGCGGGAGGACGATGGGGAACGAGGTCCCCACGAAGCCGACCGCGAGCCCCGTGACCGCCCCAGCCACGAAGGGCAGGAGCACCACCACCGCGAGCACGGGCACCCGGGCGCGGGCCAGCTCGGAGGCGATCCGGTCCGGGGCGTCCACGGCGCCCAGCATGGCCTGGAACACCAGCACCGAGACCACGAGGAGCGGGAGGTCCCACATCGCACGACGGCGGAGGAAGGAAAGCAGGTCGCCGAGGCCGAGGCCGCGGGTCACGAAGACCTGGCCCACGCCCGCAAGGAGACCCAGCCCGATCGGGCCGTACCGCTGGATCGCGGTCGAGGGGACCGGCGGCAGGTGCGTGGTGAGGGCGTGGGTGGCCGCCCCGGCGGCGGCCGCCACCCCGACGATGATCCAGATGGGCGTGGTGGCGGCGAGCAGCCGCCGCCAGGCCCCCGGGGTGGTCCCCGGCGCGGCGCCCCGGAGCGGGGCCGGGAGGCGGGCGAGCAGCACCGTACCGGCACCGGCCATGAGCAGACCGAGCGGAGCCTGGCTGGCCACGAAGCGCCCGAAGCCGGTACCGGTGAGGGCCACCGCGAGGATCACCCCGGGGTAGAGCGGCCACCAGTGCTCCCAGACGTGGCGGTACCAGTAGTTGATGGCCGAGAGGCGGGCGGGTGGCACGCCGAGGCCCTCCGCGGCGGCCTGCACCATGGGCGCCGAGAACAGGGCCCCCCCCGGCATGGGCAGGAGGCCGATGAGGGCGGGCAGGGCGGCCATGGCGGCTGCCGGCCGGCCCAGGGCGGCACGGGCGGCGTCCACGATGGACCGGATCCGTCCGGTCGCCTCCATGGAGGTGGCGAGGAGCACCTGGAGCGCGGTGACGAGCACGAGGCCGACCGTGTGGGGGCCGGTGGCCCCGTCCAGGCTGGCGATCCCCACCTCGGCAGCGCCCAATCCACCGCTGAAGCCGAGGATCGCGGCCCCGACGAGGATGGCCAGCCCGAGCGGAACCCGCCAGCGACCCAGGAGGAGGACCAGGGCGAAGACCGCCAGGGTGGACAGGATGGCCGGCACCGTGGGGGTCTAACGCCGCGGGCCAGCCGACGGTTTCTTCACCGGACGGGTGCTGCCGCTCGCGCGGGAAGGCGGTATCCTGTGCGGCGCGCGAGGTCCCGATGCGAATCCTGCCGTTCCTCCCCCTCCTCCTCCTCCCGGCCTGCACCGATCCCCGGGGCGACGACACCGACACGCCCGGAGACACCACGGACAGCCATCCTCCCGACGACACCCACATCCCCGACGACACCACCGACACCCGGACCCACACCGGCGACACCCAGACCCACACCGGCGACACCCAGACCCACACCGGCGACACCGGCCCATGCGACGACGCCGTGTGCGACCTCTCCTGGCGCCTGCACGACGGGATGCAGAGCCTCGCCTACGCCGCCTGGACTCAGGCCGTTCCCGGTACCGTGCACGTCGAGTACTCCTTCGACTCCGGCGTCTGGCTCTCGTCGCCGTCGTTCGACGCCGAGGAGGGGCCGCAGGAGCAGATCCTGGTCGGGATCCCGTTCGCCACGGAGGCCACGTGGCGGGTGGTGGTCGACGAGGTCGGCACCTTCGACGCCCCCGACGACATCCTCACCGGGGCCGTGCCCTCCGGCCTGCCCCTGTGCACCGTCACCATCGCCCGCGAGTCCGAGTGGCTGCCCACGGGCCACTATCTCCTGACCAGCATCAACCAGAGGGAGGGGGGCTGGACCGGCGGGACCTACTGGACCTTCATCATGGACCGGCAGTGCCGGGTCGTGTGGGCGCGCAGAGCCCCCGACTCGCACTGGACGCTGTTCGCCTCGGTCTCGCTGGACCGCAGCTTCCTGATGTGGGACGAGGCCACCTACTGGTCCGACTGGGACTCGGGCGCCGGCTCCTCCATCCACAAGACCTGGCTCGACGAGGAGTTCGAGGAGTTCCCGGCCCCCGGACTCCACCACACCTTCGTCGAGCTGCCCGACGGCAACATCGCCTGGGGCAGCCAGTACCACGGGGGCGAGGAGTCCCTCGTCGAACGCGGCCCCAAGGACGCGGACGAGACGATCCTCTGGACCTGCGCCGACGACTGGCCGTCCTCGGGGCGCTGCGAGTCCAACGGGCTCTTCTACCGCGCTTCCACCGACTCGTTCCTGTACTCGTTCTACACCAACAACTCCATCGTCGAGGTGGATCGGGCCACGGGCCGCAGCCAGTGGTGGGCCGGCGAGGTGCGCGACGACGGGACCGGTCGCCAGTACGACTTCGACCCCTCGACCTCGCAGTTCTCCTGGCAGCACGGCGTGTCCTACACCGGCTCGGGCACCCTGCTCGTGTCCACCGAGGGTCGCGCGGGCGCGAGCTACCACACCTTCGTCCGCGAGTACACCGTGGACCACGCCAACGGGCTCCTACGCAACGTCTGGTCCTTCGACTCGGGCGTGTTCGCGAGCACCAACGGCGATGCCTGGCGCCTCTCCAACGGCAACACGCTGCACGTGCTGGGCGCCGCCGGGATGATCATGGAGGCCGATCCCGAGGGCGACGTCGTGTGGTTCGTCGACTACCACGCCCAGAAGCTGCTCGGCCGCGGCGAGTTCATCGAGGACCTGTGGTCGCTGGTGAAGCCCTAGGTCACAGGTTGGGCGCGCCGGTCCACCAGTGGGACACCCAGGTGTCCATCCACTGGAGGCGCTGCTCCGCCCAGGCCCGCATGCCCTCGTACTCGGCGTCGTAGGACTCCACGGGGCAGAGCCAGCAGGTGCCGCCCCAGCAGAACTGGATCTCGTCGATGGGCCAGACCTCGAAGTTGCGGGAGACGGTGTCGCCCATGACGTTCCGGTAGGTGGTCATCCGGTCGAGGACGGCGTCCGTGGCGAGGACGTCGCCGCGCAGCTCGGCCCAGCGCTCGGCGATCCGCTCCTGGAAGGCCGGGAGCTGCCCGAGCTTCCAGGCGAACTCGGTCCGCCCCACGATCCAGCCCTCCCAGCCGCAGTCGTAGTACGGGTACCCGAACGAGAGGTCCACGTCCCAGGGGATCAGGTACATGGGGCCCGTGGCGTCCTTCCAGGCCCAGACCGAGAGAAAATACGCATCGTTGTTCTTGCTGAACTCCTGGACCAGGATCCAGTCGATGGCGTTGTCCATGTCGATCCCGTCGAACATCGCCGGGTCGGGATCGGCCTGGGAGGAGGCGCTCACGACGGCCTGCCACGTGTCGAGGAAGTCCCGGATCGCGTCCACGCGGGACGAGGGGACGTCTTCGGGGTCGGGCCACTCGAGGAACCACATGCCGTAGACGGGCCCGGCCTCGAGGAGGCCTCCCTCGTCGTCGTCGTTCTTCACGATGAACGAGGTGCCGGCGTCCTGGATGTCCAGGCGATCGTCATCGCGCCGGATGCTCTCGCGGAGCGTGAAGATGCCCTGCCAGGTGCCGTCGAGCGTGAGCTCGCAGAAGACCTGCTGGGGCGCGTACCGCTCCTGCCCGCCCATGGCCTGGAAGAGATCGTAGATCAGCTTGTCGCGCATGAGCGAGCGGTCGACGTAGCCGCCGTGGAGGATCCAGTCGTCCTCCCCGCCCATGCCGAAGAAGTCCACGGAGACGTTCTGGGTGCCCGTCTCGTCGGCCCAGAGCTCCAAGTTGTAGTTGTGCTTGGGAAAGTGGAGCGACGATCGACCCCGGAGCTCGAAGCCGGCGAGGCCGTCGTAGAGGATGTGACCGTCGTGCTCGGTCACGAGGAGCCGGCAGGGGACCTTGGGTTCGTCGGGGATCTCGGCGTCGCACGTCACCTCGACGTGGCATAGCGGAGGCTCGTCCCAGGTGGGCGGGCTGTCCGCGGAAGGGACGTGCTCGAGCGGAGGCTCGGTGTCCGGGGTGTCGAGCCCGCTCTCGCCACCCGGGTCGTGACAGCCCACGACGGAGGCGACGACGAGGAGGGGTGAGATGGACATCGGGAGCATGGTACCACGACTTCCAGGGCACCTAGAACGGACGTTCCACCCCGGCCGTGACCCGGAGCTCCCGGTAGGAGAGGTCCCCCGCGGTCTCGTTTCGCCAGGAGCCCCCCAGGCGCAAGCGCCAGAGCGGCGTGGGTGCCCAGGCGCCGTCCAGGA
>JBFYZZ010000138.1:0-8447 GCA_041309225.1 Deltaproteobacteria bacterium
GAGCCGGCCCCCGCCGCCCCCCGCGTCCGCGTGCCGCGCGCGGTGGCGCCGCCGGTCCGGATCATCCTCGACCGGGCCAGCAGCGATCCGCAGAACGGAGCGATGCCTCAGGAGCCGGCCGCGACGCTTCCGCCGGCGGACGCCCCCGAGCCGCCCCCCACCGCCGCCCCGCAGCCCCCGCCAGCGGAGGAGGAGATCTCCCTCCCGCCCGAGGCCGACACGCTCCTGCCGGCCCCCGCCCGGCGGCCCGCCCCGCCACGCAGGAGCGCCGATCAGGCCTGGCAGGTGGATCTGCCCGACCTCGCCGCGCCGCTCTTCGTCCGGGCGGCCTCGCTGGGCGAGGCGGTCGAGATCGCGGCCCGCCACCTCGGCCGGGCCGATCTCGCCCAGGCCCGCGCATGGCGGATCGGCCCGCTCTGGGAGTAGGCCCCGCTACCAGCCCGAAGCGAAGGCGCCGCCCGGCTCCGGTGCGAAGCCCTGGCCGTCGAAGGCGTGGCGCTCCACGGCGACCAGGCCCTCCGGACCGAGCGTGTAGACGCACAGGTGGGCCGTGCGACGGTGGGCGGGCGCGTGCTCGAGCCCCCCCGATCCCGGGTTGATCACCGGCACCTCCCGGCCGCCGAGGACCAGGGTACCCCGGTAGCCGCGGTGCTCATGGCCGTGCAGGACCAGGCGGAGGCGCCCGGCGTCGGAGAGCGCCTCGAGGAGGGCGGCCCGGTTGACGAGGTGCCGGGATCGCCTCGTGGCGGGTTCGCCGCCGGGCAGCAGGAGGGGGTGGTGGACGAGGAGCACCTGGCAGGGCGCGTCGTCTTCCTGGAGGACTGCGCCGAGGCGTGCCAGTACCGGCCCGGGGATCCGCCCGGAGGCGTAGGCGGGGTGGAAGCGCGCGGAGTCCACGCCCACGAAGGAGACGTCCCCGAACCGATGGACCGCGGGGTAGACGCCCGCCCCGGTGAAGGCGCCGAAGGCGCGCTCGACCAGGCGGGCCCGGACGGCATCAGTGGTGTAGGCGTCGTGGTTGCCCGGGACGAGCACGAAGGGGAGGCGGTCGAGGATGGGGCCCAGCAGGCTCCGGGCGGCGTCGAACTCGGCGGGGGTGGCCAGCGCGGTGAGGTCGCCCGTGCAGGCGACCACGTCCGGGGCGAGGTCGAGCACGGCCCGCACGAGGGCCTCCACCACGCGGTCCGAGAAGGCCGCCCCCCGGCCGCCGAGGGCGAGGTTGACCGCGCCGAGGAGGCGCTTGCCGGGGATCTCGGCCAGGCGCAGGGGACGCCGGACGTGGATGTCGGTGAAGTGGACGACGCGCACGGCGGGCTCCCGAGGGTCCCACCTACCCTCCGCCGGCCCGCGACGCCCGATCCCGTGCCGCGGGGGGGACGGGGTGCTAATGTGGCCGGCACCGACCGTCCGGGAGGCTCCCATGGACGACCCGCGTCGCATCCTCGAACAGGCCGCCGAGCACCGGGTGGCCTGCGAGATCCTTCCTCGGACGGGGGGATGGGCTTCGGGGCAGATCCTGAGGGTGGAGCGTGGCGGGGTGGTGATCCACGCGCCCGACTTGAAGCTCGGGGGCGGCGAGGACGTCCGCTGCTGGTTCTCGTACGACGGCATCTCCTACACCTTTGAGGCCAGCGTCATCCGGGCGGGCGTGCCGGTGCCCGATCGCTCCCAGCACGGGTTCCTCCTCGGCTTCCTCGACGGCTGGGCCACCGGTGAGGCCCCGCCCGTCCGCCCGTCCCCGGCTGACGGCGGGCTCGACCTGCTGGTGCTGCCGCCCAACGGGCCGGGGGTCTCGCTCCTGGCCGGGCCTGCTCGGCTCCTCGAGGTGTCCGTGGACGGCGTCACCTTCACGCTGCCCAAGGACCACACGCTCGTGTTCGTGGAGGGCGGCTCCACCCGCCTGCGCTTCCTGGCACCGGGCGAAGCGCCGCACGATGTCGACGCCCGCGTGGCCACGCTGGTGCCGGGCGAGGGCTGCCTCATCTACACGGTGGCGGTCTGCGGCGTGCAGGATCCGGAGCCGCACCGCCGCGTGGTCGCCGTGCTGCAGCGCGCCCTCGAGGCTGCGGCCGGGCCGGGCTAGCCGGGGAGCGTGCCCGCGGCCTCGGGATCGTCCCGGCCGAGGATCCGGCGATCGTCGCCGTCCACCGCGATCACCTCGCCGAACACGGCGCCGCGTGTGGCGTCCGTGATCCGCGGGGCCAGCGCCCACAGGCCGTGGACGCGGGCGGGGTTGAGGAAGTGAGCCTGGTGGCGCTGGAGCCAGGTGGTGACCCGGGCGCTCCGGGGCCAGCCCCGGACCAGGGCGCCCTCGGGGGGCAGCAGGGCGTGGCCGATGGTTCGCCCCACCAGCTCCAGGCGGTGGTTGGCGGCCCAGGAACGGGCGAAGACGAGCAGTTCCCCCACGCACTTCCAGCGGGTGGCGTACCCGCAGGTCGCCCGGGTGCACGCACGGGCGAGATCCACCAGGGGCGGGGCCTCGCCCCCCAGGCACGCGGTGGCGGCCACGGCGGCCATGGCCGTGCCCGACCAGGGTTGGAGGGCCACGGTGACGAGATCGCCCGCGGCCAGCACGGCCCGGCCCGGACGACTCCAGGGGGAGGCCGTGCGCGTACGCGGCCCGGCCCGCACGTCGGGCGGAGAAACCAAGCCGTCGAACCCGTGATCCGCGAGGAGGGCCCTGACCTCGGCGACGACGTCCCGTTCGGCCATGCCCGGCTCCAGACGACCGAGCCAGGCGCCCAGCAGCGCGAAGGCTCGGCGCTGGGCGTCGTCCCACGCGGCCAGGTCGGGGAGGGGAGGGGACATGGCCCCTGACGTAACACCGAGGGGCTGGCATGACGGCCGCTGCTCCGTCCGGGCAGGTCGTGGCCGGCGGGTTATCGGCCGGCAGCCGCCATGGACGTCCGGACCCGCATCCCTCCCTCGCTGTTCGCCCGCGTGGAGCACCCCTCCCGCTACCTCGGGCGGGACTGGAATGCGGTCCTCGAGGATCCGCTCGGGATGCGGATCCGCATCGTGCTTGTCTTCCCGGACCTTCCAGAGATCGGGCTCGGGCACCTCGGACTGCACCTCCTCTACAGCGTGCTCAACGGTCTGCCCGGCGTCCGGGCCGAGCGGGCGATCCTGCCGGCGCCGGACCTCGCGGCCGGTCTGCGCGCCGAGGGGCTCCCGCTCTTCGCCCTGGAGAGCGGGCGGCCGCTGACCGAGGCCGACGGCCTGGGTTTCACGCTCCAGACGGAGCTCCACGCCACCGGCCTGCTCGAGGTGCTGGACCTGGCCGGCCTCCCGTTGCGCGCGTCGGATCGCGACGACCGCCATCCGCTCGTGTTCGCGGGCGGCCCGGGGGCGTACAACCCGGAGCCGCTCGCGCCCTTCCTCGACTTCCTGGTGGTGGGCGACGGTGAGGAGGCGGTCGTGGAGGTGGCCACCGTGCTGGAGGCCACCCGGGACCTCGCGCGGGCCACCCGGCTCGAGGCGTTGGCCGGGATCGAAGGCGTCCACGTGCCCGCCCTCCACCGGGTGAGGCCCCTCCCGGACGGCACCCTGGTCCCCGCGGAGGGCGCCCACCGCACCCGGCGCCGGGTGGTCACGGACCTCGACCGGGCTCCCGTGTCCGACCGGCCCCTGCTCACGCTCTCCGAGCAGGTCCACGATCGCCTGTCCGTGGAAGTGCTGCGGGGCTGCACGCGGGGATGCCGCTTCTGCCAGGCCGGGGCCACCTCCCGCCCGGTCCGGGAGCGCAGCCCGGAGGTCGTGGCCGGCCACCTGGAACGGGGCCTCGCGGCGGGGGCCGGCGCCTTCACGCTCCTCTCGCTCAACACCTGCGACCACTCCCGGCTCGCGGAGCTCGTCACCGCCGCCGCGGCCGTGGCCGCGCCGCGGCGGGCCTCGGTCTCCCTCCCGTCCATCCGGATGGAGGCCTTCGACGTCGAGATCGCGGACCGGCTCGCGGACGTGCGCCGGTCGGGCCTCACCTTCGCACCCGAAGCGGCCACCGCCCGTCTCCGCGCCGTCGTCAACAAGCCCGTGCCTGACGGGCTCCTGCCCGACCTCGCCGAGTCGGTCGTGCGCCACGGCTGGAGCCACCTCAAGCTGTACTTCATGATCGGCCTGCCCACCGAGACCCCGGAGGATGTGGACGCGATCGCGGAGCTTGCGCTCGAGGTGCTCGGGAGGATGCGGGCGGTCCGGCGGGACGCCCGGCTGCACCTGGGCGTGGGTACGTTCGTGCCGCGGCCCTGGACGCCGTTCCAGTGGGCCGCCCAGATCTCGGTGGAGGAGACGCGCGAGCGGCAGGGCCGGATCCTCGACCGGCTGCGGCGCGTGCCCGCGGTGAAGGTGGGGCGCCACGATCCCGAGGAGTCGTGGATCGAGGGGCTGATCTGCCGGGGGGACCGACGGGTGGCGGACGTGGTGGAGCGGGCCTTTCGGCTGGGCGCGCGGCTCGACGGGTGGCGCGAGCACCGGCGGCCCGATCTCTGGCGCCGTGCCCTGGAGGACGTCGGGTACGACCCGGCCGCGTCGTTCCGGGCCCGTGCCCTCGATGAGCCGCTCCCGTGGGACCACGTGGATCCCCTCGTCTCCCGGGCCTGGCTCGGGGCCGAGTGGCGCCGGGCCCTCGCGGGCGAGCCCACGCCCGACTGCCGGGCTGGACGGTGCGTGGGCTGCGGTGCGATGGAGGTCCTCCCCGCCGCGTGCGCTGCCGCCCTCCGCCTGCACGCGGAGTCGCCGCGCGCCGCGCCCGCTCCCGACCTTCAACCCGCGCCGCCCCTGGCACCGGCACGCACGCGGGTGGTGGTCCGCGTCGGCCGCACGGGGCTCCTCGCGCGGTTGTCCAACCAGGAGGTCATGACCGCCTGGCACCGCGCCCTGGCGCGGGCCGAGGTGCCCGTGGCCCACAGCCAGGGGTTTCACGTCCACCCGGAGGTGGCGTTCTCCACGGCGTTCCCCGTGGGCGAAGCGTCGGTGGGCGACTACCTCGACGTCCGCCTCGAGACCCCCCTGGATGCGGGCGAGCTCGCGGCGCGGCTCGCCGTCGGCCTGCCCGAGGGTCTCCACGTCCTCGGGGCGGCAGCCCGCGAGGTCCGCGCGCCCGCGCTCATGGCCATGGCCACGGGCGCGCTCTATGCCCTCCGCGTGGCCGGCCCGGACCCGTCCCGCCGGGTGGCGGCCCTCCTCGCGCGGACCGAGCTGCCGATCGAGCGGGTCCACCCCCGCCGGGGCACCCGCACCGTGGACGCGAGGCCGGGGATCCGCTCGCTCCAGGTGCTCGACGTGCCCCCCGACGCCCTCGGGCGTCCGCTCCTCGCGCTCGCCACCACGGGCAGCCCGGGCGTCCGGCCCCGCGAGGTGCTGGCCCTCCTGGGCGCGTCCCCGGAAGACTCCACCGTGCTGAAGGTCGAGACCTTCGCCGCAGGACCGGAGGGGCTGCTCCCGATGGCGCGGTTCCTCGGCGTGCCTCCCGTCCTCCTGCCGGACCCCGACGCGGTCGTCGCGGGGGAGGGTTCGCCGTGACGGCGCTCCTCTGGCTCGTGGTCGCGGCCTCCGCCCAGGAGTGGGAGCCCGCGGACTGGCCGCCGCCCATGCCCGGCGTGTCGGCGGCGAGGCCGGCCCCTCCCGAGCCCGAAACGCCGGTGGAGCGGCTCTATGCGTGGTACCACGAGCGCGTCACCCCCAGGGACGGGCCCCGGTGCCCGTTCTACCCCACGTGCAGCGCCTACGCGCTCGAGGCGTGGCGGATCCACGGCCCGGTGGCCGGCCTGCTGCTCGCGGTGGACCGCCTCCTCCGGGAGTACCCCTGGATGGGGCGCGCCCACGACTACCCCATCGTCACCCCCCACGGCGTCCCGAGGTTCGATGATCCAGTCCCTCGCTAGCGCGGCGGTCCTCCTCCTCGCCTCCCACCCGACCCCGGCCGACCCCGAGGCCCCACCGGCGGCGCCCGTCGGGGCAACGGTGGACGCCGCCACCGCCCGCTCATTCGCGGATCGCCTGCTCGACGCCGGGGATCCGTTCAACGCCCTCACGTGGTACCGGCTCGCGCTGCACCTGGACCCCGACCGGCCCGACGCGGAGGTGGTCCGGTTCCGGATGGCCTGGGCCTACGAGGCCGGCGGCCGGTGGGACGCCGCCGAGGCAGCGTACGGCCAGGTGCTGGGCCCGGGCCTCACGGACCGGGCCACCTGGCGGATCGCCGCGGTGGCGGCCCAGGACGGGCGACCCCAGGATGCCGACCGGTGGTTCGCCGTCCTGGCCGACGAGGAGCTCGCGCTCCACCCGGACTCCCCCTGGGTCACGCGCGCGCCCTTCGCCCGTGGCGTGGTGGCGCTCCAGGCCCACGATCTCCCCACTGCCGCACGGCGCTTCGCCGAGGTGCCGCCCGAGGCGGATCCCTGGGGTCCACGCGCCGCGTCGCTCGCCACGGCCAGCGCCGTCCCCCTGCCGTCGCGTTCGCCGCTGCTGGCCGCCGTGCTCTCGACGGTGCTCCCGGGCTCGGGGCAGGTCTACACCGGGCACCTCGGCGACGGCCTCATGGCGTTCGCGGCGAGCGGGGTGCTCGGCGCCTGGTCCTACACCCTGGTGCGCCAGGGGGTCGAGCAGGAGCGGGCGTGGGAGGTGGGCCTCGGGGCCGTCGTGGGCGGCATGGCCACCCTGACGTGGTCCAGCAACGTGGTGGGTGCCTGGCGCGGCGCCCACCGGTTCGACGATCGGCAGGCCCGCGAGCGCGCCGACGCCCTGCTCGCGGAGGCGTGGGATCCCGCCCTGGAGCTCCAGGCCGCGGACGTGGCCCTGCCCTGACCGCGGACGCGGCGGGTCGGGCTACGAGGGGCTGCTCCAGAACGCGAAGCGCATGCGGTCGTCGGTCTTGCCGGCCGCGGCGTCGACGATGGAGGCGAGACGCACGCAGGGGCAGATCGAGCCGACGATGCACTCGATCCAGGGGAACGAGCCCGTGAAGCCCGAGCGGTACCACTCTCCCATCCCGGGTAGGGAGGAGGAGAGCGTGATGGCGGCCATGTCGTCGTTGCCGGCCCGAGCGCGGGGAAGGGCCACCAGGGCCGTGGCCAGGAGGAGGGCGGAGGCGATGACGAGGCGCTTCATGGAGGCTCCTTTCGCAGGATCAGGGGACGTCATCGATGTGGATGGCGGGATCGGGGTCGAGGTGGAAGAGGAAGTCGGGCAGCGGTTCGCCGGCCACCGGCTGGAGGATCCGGACATCGACCCGGACCTCGCCGCCCACGTCGGGGGCGGTGACCGTGAGGCGGGTGGGAAGGAACACGCCGGAGGCCACTTCGCGGTGGTCCGTCGCCACCACGGATAGCACGAAGCGGCCGTCCCTGCGAACCTCGGAGGACAGGATCCGGTCGTGGTCACCGATCAGGATCGCGATCCGACCCCCGGTCTCGTCGGCACCCGCCGCGACGACGGCGCCCGCGGGCGCGCCGGCGGGGGGGGACTCCCAGCACCAGGTCATGCCGGCTGCCTCCACCCCCGTCCGGAATCCGGGCACGGCGACCTTCTGCAGGACACCCTCCAGGATCCGCTTCCGCTCTGCCGGATCGAGGGCCTCCAGCCGGATCCGGCGAGCGGCGCCGGCCGCGGGCACGTAGTCCCACAGGATGCGGCCGTCGCAGGCGACCACGCGCTGGGTGTCCCCCGAGTAGTCCACGCGGAAGGAGCCGTCGCGGCGCAGGGCATACCGCCAGCGCTCCTCGGTCCGCGCCCCGCCTCGCAGGGTGGTGCGGAGCACGCCGTAGCGGAGCGAGGCCAGCGCCTCCACGCGCGCGTCGATGGCCGCCAGCCGGGCGGCGGGATCGTCCGTGGGCAGAGCGATCGGGGCCCCGATCGGGGTGTCCGGAGCGGTGGCGGCGGGGGCCGGACCCACCGGACCGGCGGCCGCCGCGAGGAGGAGGCAGGCGACGACGGGGACCATCACGGATCCACGGAGACCGGACGTGTTGCCCTGAAGGGCTCAGCCTCATATCCTGTCCCCTCTGCGTCCGATGCGGGTGGCGCGTCATGAAGATCTGCACCCTGTGCAAGTCCCGGTACGACGACCGCGTGGACTTCTGCTTTCGCGACGGCACGCCCCTGGTGGTCGACACCGGGCAGTTCGTTCCGGGCAGCGAGGCGGTGCTCGGACAGGAGGTCCGGCGGCCCGCCGCCCCTGCCGCCCCCGCCCCTCCGGTCTCGCCTCCGGCTCCCAACCTGGCCTCCGCCCGCACCGAGCCGGGTCAGACCGACCTCGTGGAACCGCGGTTCACGTTCCGCAAGGCCCGCCCGTCCGGAGGTGCCGCCGGCCGTCTCGCGATGGGCGGCTTCGCCGGCGCACCCACGAGCGCCCTGCTCGACGCCCCGGTCCGGCCGGCCTCCCTGCCGCCCACCCCGGCACCCGACGCGCCGCCCACGCCGGCGCCTGCCGCGCCACCGGCCGCCGCGCCACC
>JBFYZZ010000139.1:0-12776 GCA_041309225.1 Deltaproteobacteria bacterium
ATCCATGGTGGACCGCTATTCCGCCGGGACCGGCCCCGGGGAGCCCGGCGCGTGATACCGGGCCCGGGATGGCCCGGATCCCCTCCCAGGTGCCCGCGCCGGCCGGCCCCACCGGGCAGCGGGTCGCGCTGCTGCTCGGCGCCGTGCTGGTCGCAGGATTCGCGGCCGCCCGGCTGCCCTTCGCAGACGGGGAGCCCGTCCTCGCCTGGCGGGGAGGGGAGGTCTGGGGCCACGCCTGGTCCTGGTGGTGGCGCGGCCTCGCGCTCCCGTCCTGGCCCGACGGCACGCCCCTCCTGCCCGAGGCCGAGGGCCGGCCCGCCATCGATCCCCTCCTCACGCTCGTCTTCGGGGCGCTGGGCCGGGTCGCGGGCGTGCTCGCAGCCTGGAACGTCGCCCAGGTCCTGGCCGTGGCCGGCGCCTTCCTGGGGGGCGCCTTCGCGGCCCGGCGGGCGGGTGGCCACCCCTGGGTGGGCGGCCTGGCCCTGTCGCTCGGCCCCGTCTTCGCGGGGAGCGTCGCCTCCGGCCTCACCGAGGACCTCGCGCTCGGCCTGCTCGCCGTGGTGGCCGCGCTGGTGGTCGTCCCGGTGCCCGGTGGCGCGGCGTCCGGTATGCCGGCCACCGCCCCGGATCGGCCCTCCTGGCGGTGGGTGGCCGGCGTGGGCGGCGGGCTCGGGATCCTCGGCTGGTGCGGCCCCTACCTCGCCTGGATGGGTGCCCTGCTCGCCCTGGCCGCGAGCGTCCCTGCGATCGTGCGGCGCCCGCGCTCGTCGGGCCGGTGGCTGGCGGCGGCCCTCCTCGCCGCGGCCCTCGTGGCGCCGGCCGTGGCGCTCCTCGGACCCCGGGCCTGGGGCGGGACCCCGGAGGCGGCGGGCCACCGGATCGAGGGACCGGAGCCCCTCTGGCGATTGAACCCGTGGGACGGCGCGGATCTCGTCTCGTTCCTGGCCCCCGGCCCCGTCGCGCCGCCCCCCGACGCCGTGGTGCGGCTGCATCCGGCCTACCTGGGGCTGGCCGCCCTGGCGCTCGCCGCTGCGGCCGGCCGGAGCCGCTGGTGGTGGGTGCTGGCCGCGACCCTGCTCGTGGCGCCCGGCCCGCGCCTGCGCGCCGGGGGCGCTCCGCTCGGCGTGCCCAACCCCGCGGCCCGGGTCGTGGACCTCCTGCCCCTCGGGGACCGCATCCACCACCACGGCCGTCTCCTCCTCCTCGGGCAGGTGGCGCTGGCGATCCTGGCCGCCCGAGGGAGCCGCCGGCTCGGCCGGGGGACGCGCGTCGCCGGGCCGATCGCCGCGGGGGCCGTGCTGCTCGACTACGCCCTGCTCTCGCCGCTCCCGTGGCCGCTGCCCGTGTGCGACGCCTCGGCCCCGGACGTGCTGGCCCGCGTGGGCGACCTCTCCCCCGGCCCGCTCGCCTGGCTCCCCGCGGCCGGGCCCGGCATCCACCCCCAGCGCGCCCTGTTCGACCAGCGCGTGCACGGCCGGCCTCTCCTCATCGATCCCGACCGGCCGGGCCCCCCGGTCGCCCGCTCGGCCACCGGGCGGTGGGTGGCCTCGGGGCGCGATCCCTGGATGGGCGAGGATCCGCCGGACGTCTGCGCGCTCGGCCACGAACGGTGGACCGTGGTCGCGGCCACGCCGGCCGAGGTGGAGCGGCTCCGGCCCGTGCTGGGCCCCCCCCACGTGGTGGGACGGGACGGGAGTGCCTGGGACGTCGCCCGCCTCTGCCCGCCCGTCCCGGAGATACGTTCCGCGCCGGAGGCCCCGCGGCCGTGAACCACCTGAACCGCCTCGACGAGCTCGTCGCCCTCCTCCTGGAGCGGGGCCTGCTGCACGCCGGGCAGGTCCAGGACGTCCGCAACCGGGGCCGGGACCGGGCCCGGCACGTCCTGCTCGACCGGCGGGCCGAGCTGCGCCGCCTGCTCGGCCGGCGGCGCGTCGCCTACGAGGTGGGCGAGATCGAGCTCGTGGCCTCGTTCCGCTTCCACCGTGCGGATCGGCCGGACGTCCTCCTCGACGAGGAGACCGTCACCCGGACCGTGGCCGAGGCGCTCGGGCTCCCCTTCGTGAACCTCGACCCGCTCTCCCTCGACTACCGGCTCGTCACCGAGTCCTTCGGCGGTCCCTTCGCCGAGCGCCACCTCGTGGTGGCCGTGGAGGAGACCCCCGAGTGCCTCACGCTCGCCGTGGCCGATCCCTGGGACCGGGAGCTCGTCGAGAGCATCGGGCGCTTCAAGGGCCGGCGGATCCACCCGGTGGTGGCCACCAAGTCGGAGATCCTCCAGATCATCGTGGAGTTCCACGGTTTCCGCCGATCCATGCGCGCGGCCGAGGCCGAGTTCCGATCCGACCTCCCCGACCTGGGCAACCTCGAGCAGCTCTACCGGTTGAAGGGCGTCCCCGAGCTCGACGCGAGCGACCAGCCCGTGGTGCAGGCGGTCTGGTACCTGCTCAACTACGCCCTCGAGCAGCGAGCCAGCGACGTCCACGTGGAGCCCAAGCGGGAGGAGTCCCTCGTCCGGATGCGGATCGACGGCGTGCTCCACCGCGTCCACCGTCTCCCCAAACCCGTGCACGCCGCGGTCGTGAGCCGGGTCAAGACGCTCGCCCGGCTCGACATCGCCGAGCGGCGCCTCCCCCAGGACGGCCGGTTCAAGACCGCCTTCGAGGGCCAGGACGTCGAGTTCCGCGTGTCCACCGTGCCCACCGCCTTTGGCGAGAAGGTGGTGATGCGCATCTTCGACCCCGGGGTCTACGTCCAGGACCTGGGCGGGCTCGGCTTCTTCCCCGGCGAGCTGCTGGTCGTGGAGCGGCTGCTCGCGGCCCGATCGGGGATGGTGCTCGTCACGGGCCCCACCGGAAGCGGCAAGACGACCACCCTCTACTCGGCCCTCCACCACGTCCACAGCCCGCGGATCAACGTCTGCACCCTCGAGGACCCCATCGAGATCGTCCACGAGGAGTTCAACCAGATCGCGATCCAGCCCCGGATCGGGTTCACGTTCGCCACCGCCCTGCGCAACCTCCTCCGCCAGGACCCCGACGTCATCATGGTGGGCGAGATCCGCGACCGGGAGACCGCCGAGAACGCCGTGCAGGCGGCCCTCACGGGGCACCTCGTCCTGTCCACCCTCCACACCAACGACAGTGCCAGCGCCGTCACCCGGCTGCTGGACCTCGACGTCTACCCCTTCCTCGTCGCGAGCGTGCTCCAGGGCGTCGTGGCCCAACGCCTCGTGCGGCGGATCTGCCCGCACTGCGCGGTGGACGAGGTGCTCACCGAGGAGCAGATCCTCGCCCTGCGCATCACGGGCGCGGGCGACCGCAAGCTCCGGGTCCGGCGGGGTGCCGGCTGTGCGAAGTGCCGCAACACCGGCTACCGCGGGCGCACGGGGGTGTTCGAGGTGCTGCCGATCACCCCCCGGATCGCCCACCTCGTGGCCCAGCGGGCGCCCGCGGCCGAGATCGAGAAGGAGGCCCTCAACGACGGGATGCTCACCCTCCGGGAGTGCGCCATCCGGAAGATGGCCCTGGGCGAGACCACCTTTGACGAGGTGATCGCGATGACCGAGGAGCAGGCGCTCTACTGAGCCGGGCCGTTCTGCCTCAACCCGGGGGGTCGCGGGTCGAGGACGCGTCCTTTCCGCCGAACAACCCGCTCAATGCCTCGAAGAAGCCGCCGCGGTCCTTGCCGGACAGGGCCTCCAGCTCCCCGCGGTCGAGCAGGACCGCCCCGCAGTCGGGGCAGACCTCGACCTCCACGCCCCGGAAGATGCGCGTGTCCATCTGGGCCCCGCACTTGCCGCACCTGAGCCAGTGGAGCGCCCGGCGCTCCTCGATGGCCGCCCGGTGCTTCTGGGCCTTCATGTCCGCCACCAGGCGGGCTTTCTTCTCGGCCTCGATCTTGGCGAAGTATTCGTCCTCAGCCATCGCGTTCTCCTCCTCGGTGCGGATCGCCGCCGTCACCCGCCCGACAGCTCGCGGACCTCCTGCTCGATCGCAGGCCGATCCGGAGGGTTGGACTTCAGGTACTGCTGGTAGTGCGACACGGCGCCGGCCGCGTCGCCCTGGTCGCGGGCGATGTGCCCCAGGTACTTGTGCGCGGCGGCGAAGCCGGCCGAGGAGGCGGCCTCGAGCGCCACGCGCGCCTCGTCCGGGCGACCCGCCCGGTAGAGCGCCTCTCCGTGCCGGCCCCGGTACCGGGCGTTGCCCGGCTCCATGGACACCGCCCGCGCCCAGGCCTCCGCGGCGCCGGCCCAGTCGCCCGCGACCGCCAGGGAGTCGGCCGCAGAGGCGTGATCGGCGGCGCCGGCCGGGGCCTGGGTGATGGTCGCCCCCTTGGGCGGGGAGGACTCGCGGGACTCACGCACCGCCCGCGTCGCGGCCCCCGTGGGCACGACCGGGCGGAGCTCCAGGGGCTCCTCCTCGTCCTCGGGCTCGATCGGCAGAGGCTCCCGCGCCTCGAGCGTCTGCTCGATCCGGTCGATCATCTGGGCCCGGAACTCGCGCTGGTCGACGATCGGCGCCGTCGCGACGGGCGCCGGCCGGGCCACGGGCGCCGGCCCGTGCCGGGTGACCACGAGCCAGACGGCCGCGAAGACGGCGACCGCGACGAGCGAGGCCAGGACGACGATGCGCCGGGTGGTGGCCCGTGCCGGCCCCCCGGAGGCCACGCGCCGCCGGTCCGGGCGGGTGCCTCGCCCCCCGTGCCGCGGGTGAGACCGCCTCAGGGCCTCGAAGGGGTCCACGAACCGGGGCGGGGTGTCGGATCCGGGGGGCGCGGGCCGCTCCAGGGGCTTGAGCGGCGCGGTCAGGGCGTCGAAGTCCTCGCGGTCGAACACGCCGGAGGGGCTGTTGGAGCCGAGTGCCGCCATCGACACGATCATGGTGGGGGCGTCCTCGGCCGCGTCGAAGGTCCCGCCGGGTCGGGCGGGCGACTCCCGCTCCTCGTAGATCCGGACAAAGTAGGCGTCGAGGTCCTCGATGTCCCCGATCCGCGTCCACCGGAGGCCGTCCCAGGAGATGACGTCGTCGTCCGTGACGCGGCGGTCCTGGATGTACTTGCGCAGGGTGCGGGTGTCCGAGAAGTCGTAGACGAGGCCGATCTTGACCTTGACCTTCCACGTGGGGATGCCCACCTTGCGGAAGTCGAGGTGGTCGGCGGACCGGGCGGGGGCCTCGACCGGGCGCGCCGGGACCGGCGGGCTCGGCTCCCGCGGTGGCGGCTCGGGCGCGGGGGGAGCGGCGGGCTGGGCCGCACCCTCCGGAGCCGTCTGCGTGAGGATCGTGAAGACGTGCCGGCACCGGGGGCACGTGATCCGGGCCCCCCGGCCCTTGATCCGGGAGTCGTCGAGCTTGTACCGAGCGTGGCAGCGCTCGCAGGTGACGATCATGCCGGGGTGGCCTTCCGGAAGGGCGATCGGGAGACAGGGTACGTACCCCAGGACGGACCCGCCGCGCAAACGCCCGAATCGGCGAGCGCGAGGCGACGGGCAACTCCCGGCGAGCGGCCGGAACCGACCCCAGGCAGCGGATTACTCCTCCCCCTCCACGATCTCCAGGCGCGCCTCGCGGAGCCGGAACAGGCGCGTCCCATGGTGGGGGAACCGCACCCGGAGGCGCGCGAATGCGTCCGAGCCTTCGCGGCCCACGATCTCCCCGATGCCGTAGAGCGGGTGCCGGACATGGACGCCCCGCCGGAACAGGTCCGGGTCCTCGACCAGGATGGAGCGCCGGCTGCCGGGCGTCGGCGCGGGCGCGCGCTGGCGGGCCTCGGCCAGGCGGGCGAGCATCGCGACCGGATCCACGCGGGCGCCGGACCGGTCGGCTGCCGGGGCCGGGCGGACGCTCCGCTCCGGGTCGTCGAGCGCCTCGGCCGGCAGCTCCAGCAGGAAGGGGGAGGGCTCGGCGTCGTCCCAGTACCCGGTCCCGGGCAGCCGCCGGCGCCTGGGTCGGGACAGGTACAGCCGCTCCCGGGCGCGGGTGAACGCGACATAGGCGAGGCGCCGCTCCTCCTCGAGGTCCTCCGGGGTGTCCCGGGCCCGGACGTGCGGGAAGCCTCCGTCCGTCAGGCCCACCACGAACACCACCGGGTACTCGAGCCCCTTGGCCAGGTGCACGGTCATGAGCGTGACCTTGCCTCCGGAGGGGATCTCGTCGTCCTGCCCCGTGAGGGCCGCCTCCTCGAGGAAGCGCTGGAGCGGGCCGAGCGGGCCCGCGTCCTCCAGGACCTCCTCCGCCGCGGCGTGCCCCGCGCGGGCCAGGCTCGCGACGTTCTCGAGCCGCTGATCCGCCTCAGGGGTCTCCTCGGCCCGCAGCGCCTCCAGGTAGCCGCTCTCGTCGGCGGCCAGCTCCACGAGGTGCCCGGGATCGACCTCGAGTGCGGCCGTCGTGAGCCGCTCCAGGAGCGCCACGAAGCGGCCCACGGCGGTGGCCGCCCGGCCCGTCTCCCCGGCGGCGAACCGGCGCGCCGCGGTGAGCAGGGGTACGCCGTCCTCGACGGCCCGGGCCGCGAGGAGGGTCACGGTGGCGGCCCCGATGCCCCTCGGGGGCACGTTGACCACGCGGAGGAGGGCCATGTCGTCGGCCGGGTTGGCCACGAGGCGGAGGTAGGCGACCATGTCGCGCACCTCCCGGCGCTCGTAGAACCGGCGGCCGCCCACCACCACGTAGGGGATCCCCTGGCGCGACAGGACGTGTTCGAACGGCCGACTGGTGGCGTTCGTCCTGTAGAAGATCGCGAAGTCCCCCGCAGCGCGCCCCTCGCGTCGCTGCCGGTCGATCTCGTGGACCACCCGCTCGGCCTCCTCCTCCTCGTCCATGGACACCATCAGGCGTACGCGGGGGCCGTCCGGGGCGTCGGTCCAGAGGGTCTTCTCCTTGCGGTCGTGGTTGTGCCGGACGAGCGCGCTGGCCACCTTGAGGATGTGGCCGGTGGAGCGGTAGTTGCGCTCGAGGCGCACCACCTTGGCCTCAGGGAAGTCCAGCTCGAAGTCGAGGATGTTGCGGATGTCCGCCCCCCGGAACGAGTAGATGGACTGGTCGTCGTCGCCCACCACGGCCACGTTCCGGCCTCCCTCGGCCAGGGCCTTGACGAGCCGGTACTGGGCGTGGTTGGTGTCCTGGTACTCGTCCACCAGGAGGTAGCGGAACCGCCTGCGGTAGGCCTCGCGGACGTCCTCGTGGCCCTCGAGGAGCTCGACCATGCGGTTCACGAGGTCGTTGAAGTCCATGGCGTTGGCCGCCCGGAGGGACGCCTCGTAGCGCCGGAAGGCCTCGCCGAAGTGCATCCCCCCTCCCCGGCCGGCCGCCACGCCGCCGGGCCGGGTCGCCTCGTCCGGGTCCTGCATCCGGTTCTTGGCCCGATCCACCAGGGCGGCGTAGGCGCGGGGCGGGTACTGCTTCGGGTCCACGCCGAGTTCCCGGACGATCTGCTGGAGGAGCCGGATCGAGTCCTCGTCGTCGTAGATGGCGAAGTTGGGGCGGTAGCCCAGGATCCCCGCGTCCCGCCTGAGGAAGCGGGCGCAGGCCGAGTGGAACGTCGAGACCCGGATCCAGCGCGCGTCCTCGCCCACGAGGTCCTGGACCCGGCCGCGCATCTCCTCGGCGGCCTTGTTGGTGAAGGTCACGGCGAGGATGGCCAGCGGGGACACACCGAGGTGCACGAGGTGGGCCACGCGTCGGGTGAGGACGCGGGTCTTGCCCGAGCCGGCCCCGGCCAGGATGAGCAGGGGGCCCTCGGTGCACAGCACCGCCTCCCGCTGCTCGGGGTTGAGGCCCTCGAGGTGGCGTGGCTCCGTCACCGCTCGGGCTCCCCTCCCCGGGCGCGGTGGCGGTGGCGCTCGTGGACCCGGGCGGCCCCGGCCGGGTGGTTGACCTGGCGGGCACGGCCCACCGCGAGCGCGCCCGCCGGCACGTCCTCGGTGATCACGCTCCCGGCCCCGACGATCGCGCCGTCACCCACGGTGACCGGGGCCACGAGCGCGGCGTTGGAGCCGATGAAGGCGTCCTTCCCGATCACGGTCGGCAGCTTCCGGTGCCCGTCGTAGTTGCAGGTGATGGTGCCGGCCCCCACGTTGGCACCGGCACCCACCTCGGCGTCGCCCAGGTAGGTGAGGTGGCACGCCTTGGCCCCCTCGCCCAGGACGGCCCGCTTGACCTCCACGAAGTTGCCCACGCGCGCGCGCCGCTCGAGGACCGCGCCCTCGCGCAGGTGCGCCAGGGGCCCCACGCGGGCCTCCTCGCCCACGCGGGCGCCCTCGCAGACCGAGCCCGGCTCCACCCGTGCGCCCGGGGCCACCACGGTGTCGCACAGGACGGCGTGGGCACCGATCCGGGCCCCCTCGCCGACCACGGTGGCGCCCGAGAGCACGGCGCCCGGCTCGACCACCACGTCGGGCGCCAGCGTGACGCCCGCCTCCACGCGGATGGTGTCCGGCCGCTGGAACGTGACCCCCGCCAGGGCGTGCGCACGGAGGATGCGGCACTGGAGCACGTCCTCGGCCCGGGCCAGGGCCTCGCGGTCGTTGATCCCGGCGAGGCTCTCGGGGTCGGCGGCGAGGTGGGCGCCGAGCCGGGCCTCCCGCGCGGCCGCCTCCACGGCGTCGGTGAGGTAGAGCTCCCCCTTCGGGGGATGCGGCTCGAGGAAGGGCAGGACCCGGTCGCACAGCCAGGCGGCGTCGAACGCGTAGACGCCGGTGTTCACCTCGGGGATGGCGAGCTCCTCGGGCGTGGCCTCCGTGGCCTCCACCACGCGCACCACGCGGCCGGCGTCGCGCACCACGCGGCCGTACGCGCCGGGCTCGCCGAGGCACGCAGAGACGACCGTGCAGGCCCGGTCCCCGTGCTCGGCGAGGAGCGCCCCGAGCACCGACGGCTCGAGCAGGGGGACGTCCCCCGGCAGCACCAGGACGGGGCCCGCGGCGGGCAGGAGGTGCGCCGCCGCCCGGACCGCGTCGCCCGTGCCGCGCGGCACCTCCTGGCGCACGCACGTCACGCCGGGCAGCACGGCCCGGACGGCGTCCTCCTGGTGGTGCACCACCACGACCGGGGTGCAGCCGGCGGCCCGGACCGCGTCCAGTACCCAGCAGATCATGGGGCGCCCGCACAGCGGGTGGAGGACCTTGGCCAGCCGGGAGCGCATCCGCGTCCCGAGGCCGGCGGCGAGGACGAGGGCGAGGGGAGCGGCCCCGTCCGGCGGGAAAGGGGAGGTCACGGTGCGCTCCGTTCCGGGGACGCGCGTTGTTATCCCGCCGCCGGGTGCCGGGGCCCGGCCGTCCAGCGCCCGGGATGATAGGTGCGGGCGACTCCGGGCGCACGCGCGCGCGCCACACTCCCCACGAGGTCCCCATGGGTGTCCATCCCGCCGTCGAGATCGCCGACCGGTACGGCGCACACAACTACCACCCCCTGCCCGTGGTCCTCACCCGCGGCCAGGGCGTCTGGGTCGAGGACGTCGAGGGCCGCCGCTACCTGGACATGCTCTCGTCCTACTCGGCGCTCAACCAGGGCCACCGGCACCCCCGGATCGTGGCGGCCGCCGCCGCCCAGATGGAGCGGCTCACCCTCACCAGCCGGGCCTTCCACAACGACCGGCTGGGGCCCTTCCTCGAGAGGCTCTGCCAGCTCTCCGGCTTCGATCGGGCCCTGCCCATGAACACCGGCGCCGAGGCCGTGGAGACCGCCATCAAGGCCGTCCGGAAGTGGGGCTACAAGGTCCGGGGCGTCCCGGAGGGACAGGCCCGGATCATCGCCTGCAGCGACAACTTCCACGGCCGCACGGTCACCGTCGTCTCCTTCTCCACCGAACACCAGTACCGCGACGGGTTCGGGCCCTTCACCCCGGGCTTCACGGTGGTCCCCTACGGCGACGCCGGCGCCCTCGAGGCCGCCTTCGACGAGCACGTCGTCGCCTTCCTCGTGGAGCCCATCCAGGGCGAGGCCGGGATCCGGATGCCGCCGGCCGGGTACTTGAGCCGGGCCCGAGAGCTGTGCGATCGGCACCACGCCCTCCTCCTCCTCGACGAGATCCAGACCGGCCTCGGCCGCACTGGCCGGATGTTCTGCTTCGAGCACGAGGGCATTCGCCCCGACTGCGTCACGCTCGGCAAGGCGCTGGGCGGAGGGCTCTACCCGGTGAGCGCGTTCCTGGCCTCCGACGAGGTCATGGGCGTCTTCCACCCCGGCGACCACGGCTCCACGTTCGGCGGCAACCCGCTCGCCGCCGCGGTGGGCCACGCCTCGCTCGACGTCCTCGTGGACGAGGACCTGGCGGGGCGCGCCGACCGGATGGGACGCCGGTTCATGGAGGGCCTCCGCGCGATCCGGAGCCCCCACGTCCTCGAGATCCGGGGCAGGGGGCTCCTCATCGGCGTGGAGATCAAGGCGACGAGCGGCCCGGCCCGCCCGTTCTGCGAGCGGTTGATGGCGGCCGGCATCCTGGCCAAGGAGACCCACCACCAGGTCATCCGGTTCGCCCCGCCGCTCGTCATCACCGAGGACGAGGTGGACTGGGCCCTGGCCCGGATCGCACCGGTGCTGGCGCCATGACCGTCCCCTGGAGGCAGCGCCTCACCCACGAGGGGGCTTCCGCCCTCAGGCTCGACCTCGCCTCCGGCGTGTGCGTGCGGTTCGATCCGCTCACCCCCCCCGTCATCCCCGAGGTGGTGATCGTCACCTGGAACGAGACCGAGCGGCTCAAGGGCACCCGCACGGCCATCCTGTCGGGCGCCTGCCCGCGCGTGATCGGCCTGCCCTCCCTCATCGAGGGCCTGGCCCAGGAGGGGGAGATCAACGGCATCGCACCCCCGTGCGAGGTGCGGGGCATCCGAATCGAGATGGAGCCCTACGTGCCGGTCCCGTACGTCACGCGCTCCGAGGGCATCCGGAAGGCCAGGAGCGCGCTCAAGGACCCTGTCCGGGCCGCCCGCCGCCTCCTCGACCGCAGGCGGCTGCCCCAGGCCCCCCCGGCCGTCGTCCGGCTCGCCCTGCCCGACGGCACCACGCTGGTCCACATGAACGGCGCGCTCCACGCCAGCCAGGAGGGCTCCTTCTTCGAGGACTACTCCACCCGCTGGTCCGGGGCGGACGTATTGATCGTGGGCTGCGACTACGGGCACGAGGCCACGGTGGAGGAGATGGCCCCCTGGTTCGCCGGCAAGCTGATCGTGCTGGCCGACCTCTTCGGTGACGTCCGCCGCTCGCTCGGCATGCCCACGGTGCTGCTGACCCCGATCGCCGACCGCCTCGCGGCCCGCGGCCTCCACGTGGCCGTGCTCGCCAGCGGCGCCTCGCTCAGGTTCGACTGAGCGCCGGGCCTCCCCCCCCTGCATGAACGCCGCCGCCGGCGGCGTAGGGGCCCGTTGCGGGCCGACCGCGCGCGGCTATGATCCCCCCACCCCGCGCGACCCGGCGCGTCCACCCCTCTCGGGAGCGTCCGATGACCCTCTGGAACACCATCAAGACCCACGCCAGCGCCCAGTTCCTCGACGTCATCGAGTGGCTCGACGACACGCGCGACACCCTGGTCTATCGGTTCCCGATCTTCAACCAGGCCATCCAGGACGGGGGCAGGCTGGTCGTCCGGGAGGGGCAGGCGGCGGTGTTCGTCTCCGAGGGCCGCTTCTCCGAGTGCTTCACGGCGGGCACCTACACCCTCTCCACCCAGAACAAGCCGCTGCTGTCCTTCTTCGAGAGCATCAAGTACCAGCTCAACTACCCGTACAAGGGCGACGTCTACTTCGTGAACACGCGCAAGTTCACGGACCAGAAGTGGGGCACCCCCCAGCCCCTCCCGGTCCGGGACCCGGACTTCGGCTCCATCCAGATCCGGGCCTTCGGCACCTTCTGCTACAAGATCTCCGATCCGCAGCGATTCCTGCGCGAGGTCGTCGGCACCGACGGGCTCTTCACCACCGACGAGATCAACGGCCAGCTCAAGCGCAAGGTCCTCGGCGTCTTCGCCGCCCTGCTCAAGGAGGCGAAGATCCCCTTCGACATGCTGGTCGGCGCCGGCCTGGAGCTCGCCGAGGCGCTCCGGGAGAAGCTCTCTCCCAAGTTCGAGGAGGACTACGGCATCACCGTCACCGACTTCACGGTGGACGGCGTCACGCTCCCCCCCGAGGTCCAGAAGTACTACGAGAAGCGCCAGGGCATGGCCATGCTCGGCAACCTCGACGCCTACACGAAGCTCCAACAGGCCGAGGCCATCGGCGACGCCGCCCGCAACCCGGGCATCGGCGGGGCGGGGATCGGGATGGGCGTGGGCTTCGCCATGGGCCAGCAGATCGGCGCCGGCATGGCCGGGGCCCAGGCCATCGGCACCTTCGACCCCCACACCGGCCTCCAGGGCGCGGCGCCTCCACCTCCGCCGCCCGGCTCCGCCCGCCTGCACTACCACGGCCCCGCGGGGCAGGGGGAGTACACGCCGGCCGAGATCGCCGCCTTCGTGGCCGCTGACCGCGATGGCACCCACCACGTCTGGGCCCCCGGGTGGCCGGGCTGGAAGGCCTGGCGGGACGTGCCCGAGGTGATGGCCGCCCTGCCGCCCGCCCCGCCACCCCCGCCGGCCGCGGCCCGCTTCCACTACAGCGGGGGTTCCGGCAGCAGCGAGGAGATCCCCGCCGAGGAGATCGCCCGGCGCGTCGCGGCCGATCCGGGCGGTCGCCACCTCGTGTGGCGCGCCGGCATGGCGGCCTGGGTCACCGCCCACGAGGTCCCCGAGATCGCCCTGCTGGTGAGCGGCGGGCCTCCGCCGCCCCCGGCGGGGCCCCCGCCCGTCAGAAC
>JBFYZZ010000140.1:0-38944 GCA_041309225.1 Deltaproteobacteria bacterium
ACGCCCTGGGCCTGCGCGAGACGACCGTGGGCATCTGCCCCGTGGGCTGCTCGGTGCTGGCCTACAAGTACTTCGACCTCGACATGGTGCAGGCCTCCCACGGCCGGGCGCCGGCCGTGGCCACGGGGATCAAGCGGGCTCGCCCCGACCTCACGTGCTTCACCTACCAGGGCGACGGCGACCTCGCGTCCATCGGGATGGCCGAGATCATCCACGCCGCCAACCGGAACGAGCCCTTCACCGTCATCTTCTACAACAACGCCATCTACGGCATGACCGGCGGCCAGATGGCGCCCACCACGCTGGTGGGCATGAAGACGAGCACCTCGCCCACCGGTCGCGATCCGGTCGATCGCGGGGCCGGGTACCCCATCCACATGGCGGAGCTGTTGAACACGCTCGAGGGGCCCGTCTTCATCGCGCGCCAGTCGCTCCTGTCCTCCAAGGACATCCTGAGGGCGCGGCGGGTGGTCCAGCGGGCGTTCACGCTCCAGCCCAAGGGGTTCACCTTCGTGGAGCTGGTCGGGACCTGCCCCACCAACTGGGGGATGTCGCCGATCGAGGCCCGGGAGTGGGCCCAGAAGCACATGCTCGAGGTCTTTCCGATCGGTGTGTTCCGGGATCGCGAGGCCCCGCCCGCCGAGGGTGGACAGGTCAAGGAGGGCTAGCCATGCAGTACGAGGTCATCATCGCCGGGTTCGGCGGCCAGGGCGTCATGCTCATCGGGCAACTGCTCGCCAACGCCGCCATGCTGCAGGGCTCCCGCACCGTCTGGATGCCTTCCTACGGGCCCGAGATGCGAGGAGGCACCGCCAACTGCACGGTGGTCGTCTCCGACGAGGACATCGGCTCCCCCGTGGTGCCCCACCCCGGCGCCGCCATCGTGATGAACCTGCCCTCGATGGACAAGTTCGAGCCCCTCGTGGTGCCGGGCGGGCTCCTGGTGGTGAACGCCTCGCTCGTGCCGCGCAAGGCGCACCGCACCGACATCGAGGTGATCTACGTGGACTGCAACCGCCTCGCCGAGGAGGTCGTGGGCTCGAGCCGATCCGCGAACATGATCGCGCTCGGTGCCTACATCGGGCGGACGGGCGCCGCCACCCCCGAGATCGTCAAGCACGCCATGGCCAAGAAGATGGTCGGCAAGGAGAAGTTCCTCCAGGCCAACCAGGCGGCCCTCGACCTGGGCATCCGCATCGCGCGGGGCGAGGCCGCCTGACCGGATCCCCCGCTACACGAGCGGGCGCGGCAGGGCGATGCTCTGGAACATGCGGAACGCCCAGCCGTCGCTCATGAGCGAGATCCAGTCGCACACCACCCGGACCGGGTCGGGCGGCTCGGGGTAGCCGGCGCCACCCACGAAGTGGGCGAGGCTCGCCAGGTGTTCGGGCGCACCGGGATCGGTCACGGCCCAGCTCCCATGCGGACGGGCCCGGAGCCACGCGAGCGAGGTCTCGAAGATCCGCACCAGGAGTGCGTCCGCCTGCACGCGGTACTCCTCGAGGCGGGGGTGGAGGTAGATGTGCTCGTAGTTGAACGCCCGCAGCGCCATGGCCGCCCCGTGGACCTCGGGGGAGAACCCGATGGCGTCGGGCCGGGCGAGGTTCTGGGCGACCAGGTCGCACACCAGCACGTGGATCACGTCGCGGTTGTCCACACCCAGCACCGCGCGGATCTCGCGGGGGAGGGGCGGGAGGTTCAGGCCCAGGGCCAACTGGGCGTCCTCGTAGTCGCGGCCGAGGTAGGCGATCCGATCGGCCATCCGGACCACGCAACCCTCGAGCGTGGCGGGTGGCGTGTCCCGGCCCCGGAAGGTGGAGGGATCGCGATCGTCGGCCGGATCTCGGGGCCGGACCGAGGCCTCGCGGGACTCGCCGCAGTGACAGCGGATCCCGTCCCGGACCTCGTAGGTGAGGTTCAGGCCGGGGAAGGGCCGGCCGGCACTCCGGGCGAGCGTGTCCACCACGCGCAGGCTCTGGGCCTCGTGGGTGTAGGCGCCCTCGGCATCCCCGGGGGGGAGGTGCCGGGCGAGGAGATCGCCGAGGACCCGCTCTCCGGCGTGGCCGAAGGGCGCGTGCCCCAGGTCGTGGCCCAGGGCCACGGCGAAGGCGAGGTCGTCGTTCAGGCCCAGGGCACGGCAGATCGTCGTCGCGATGGTGGCGACGTACAGGGAGTGGTCCATCCGCGTGGTGACGTGGTCGTTCTCGGGGGAGAAGAAGACCTGGGTCTTGCGCCGGAGACGCCGGAAGGGCCGGGCGTGGAGGATGCGGTGGGCGTCCCGCTCGTAGCAGGTGCGGATCCCGTCGTCGGGCTCGGGAACGGCGCGGCCGCGCGTGGCGGCGCTCGACGATGCGAGGGGATGGCGCAGGCGAACGCGTTCCTCGTCGAGCCTGAGGGCTCCGATGTCCATGCAGGGCTCCTCCCTGGGACCGGCGCGCCCCCCTAACACCGAGGGGCCGACATGACGGGCGGGGGTCAGCCCGCCACGGAGGCCTCCCCCTCAGGCTCGTCCCTCGCCACCACCACGCGGTTGCGACCCCGGGCCTTGGCGCGGAAGAGGGCGGCGTCGGCCGCGGCGAGCACGCCGGAGGGTGTCTGGTGGGCGGCCGCCGCAGCCACGCCCGCCGACACCGTGACCGCCGGCAGCGGACCCCACGGGCCCCGCACGAGGGGGGCCGCGGCCAGCGAGGCGAGAACCCGTTCGGCCACGGCCCGCGCCTCCTCGGCCGTGAGCCCCGGCAGGAGCACCACGAACTCATCGCCGCCGTAGCGGGCCACCAGCTCGGACGGCCTCAAGACCTCCACCAGCACCTGGGCCACCTGCTGGAGCACCGTGTCGCCCACCAGGTGGCCGAAGCGCCGGTTGAGGCGACGGAAGCGGTCCACGTCGAGGAAGAGGAGCGAGAACGGGCTTCCGGCGTCGGCCTGCCGGTGCGCCACGCGCTCGAGCGTGCGGTCCAGCCACGCCCGGTTGTGGAGCCCCGTGAGGGGATCCACGGAGCCCGTGCGGCGATAGAGGGGCTCGACCGCCACCCCGCCGCAGAGAACCTCGTCGGCGTGGCGCAGGCGGCGGGTCACGGTGAGCAGGAGGTTGCAGGCCACCTCGTGGGAGGACTGGACGAGCGACCAGAGCACGTCCTCGCTCATCTCGAGGAGGCGGGCCTGCGTGTCGGCCACCACCCAGGTGGGCGCGGGCTGATGGTCGATGATGGACATCTCCCCCACGCTCTCGCCCGGCTCCACCCAGGCGAGCGGGCTCCCCGTGGGCCCGTCCAGGTGGACCCTCAACCGCCCCGAGAGGAGGAACCGCACGTGCTCGGGGATCTCGCCAGGCCGGAGCAGGATCTCCCCGGGCTCCAGGATCCGGAGGGTGCAGGATTCGAGCAGGCCCTCCACGAAGCCTGGATCCACCCCCCGGAACAGCTGGATCCGGGTCAGATCGTCGTCGGTCCAGGAAGCCTGGTCGGGGCCGGGGGATCGCACGGGTGCGCTCCTGCCCCCAGGATAACGGGTCACGGGGCCGACAGGGGGGCCGACCCCCGTCCTACCGCTGGGAACCGTCCACCTTCCAGTGCGGCGTGCCCACGGTGCGCGTCTCCAGGAAGCGCGCGAGGCGGTGGAAGTCCGAGCCCGGCGTGATGAAGCGCACCCGGGTCCGCAGGTTGTGTGGATCCACGAGCTCGGCGAACGGCACGTAGTGGAGGTCGAGCTGGCCCGAGACCGAGACCATGTGGCCGTCGAGCCCCTCCTCGACGAGCGCCCGGTAGGCCCCGATCCCGAGCTGTGATCCGAGCATCACGTCGAAGGCGTGGGGCGGCGCGCAGCGGGACTCGTACCCGAGCTGCACGCTCGTGACCTTCTTCTCCCGGCCCGTACGCTCGCGGTAGCGGGCCTTGACGGCCTCGGAGACCATGCGCCCCAGGTCGAGCTTGCCCAGGGAGATGTGCCCGTGGGGATCGCGGGGCACGTCGCGGAGCAGGGAGGGGGGGAGCATCTCGGCCACCCCCTCCGCCAGGACGACCGTGCCGTAGGCCTTGTTGGCCACCCGCTCCCGCTGGAGCATGAGGTCCACGATGCGGTCCACCAGGAGATCCAGGTCGAGGCACCGGGTCCGGCGCACCCCACCGGTGGCGGAATCCTCCACCTCCTCCTCGCCGGAGAGGCCGTCCTCGACGTCCTCGGTGGCCACCACGAGGTTGGCCTCACCCGCGATGGCGGTGCCGTAGGACAGCCAGCCCGCCTTGCGGCCCATGGTCTCCACGATGAACCAGGAGCCCGAGGACTGGGCGTCGGCCCGCAGGTTGAGGAGCTCCTTGGCCATCACGTCCACGGACGTGAAGAACCCGAAGGTGAAGTCGATGCCCCAGTAGTCGTTGTCGATCGTCTTGGGCAGGTGGACGATCCGGACGCGGCGGGCCTCCGGGGGCAGGCGGGCCTGGAACAGGTGGAGGTAGTTGGCGGTCTTGAGCGTGTCGTCGCCGCCGATGGAGACGAGCGCGTCGATCTCGAGGTCCACGAGCGCGGTGTAGACGGCGGCCAGCCGGGCGTTCCTCACCGGGTCCCCCAGGTCGGCTTCGCACTCGATGCCCTTGCCGGGATTGGCCCGAGCGGTGCCGATCAGGATGCCGCGCCGGTTCCGGATCCCCAGGACGTCCCGGTCCGTCAGGATCCGATAGTGGCGGTCGACCTGGAGGCGGTGGGTGATGGGATGGTACTCCTGGAGGTGCGTGTAGCCGTCGAAGAAGCCGATCACCTCCCGGCCGTCGTCCAGGAGGGAGATGGCGGCCGCGGCGATGACCGCGTTGGCGGCCGGCGCCGGCCCACCCGAGAAGACGATCCCCACGCGGCGGATGGCGTCGCCTTTGCGGACGACGGCGGGGCGCGGGTCCAAAGGTGCCTGCGGGCCCCCCGGGGGGCTCACGGGTGTCGCGGTCATGGGGGCCTCCTCGTGCCTAAGAGCCCTCGCCGTCCGGGATCCGTTCGTAGACGACGAGGTTCCGGGTGTGGTCCTTGAGCCAGTAGGAGTCCTGGTGGATCTTGCGGAACCCCCGGACGTCCGGAGGGACCTCCTTGGCGATGAGAAGCACCGCCTGCCCGCCCGGGACGAGCAGGGGGAGGGCGGCCTCGAGGGTCTGGGCGGGGGGGGCGAACGCGCGCGCGATCACGCCGTCGAACGAGGCGTGGGGGAGGTCCTCCACGCGGCCGCAGATCACCCGGGCGTTGGGGAGCCCCGACTCCCGGACGACCTGCTCCAGGAACGTCGCCCGCTTCTGTCGCGACTCGACGAGCGTGAGCGTGACCTCCGGATGCCAGGCCGCGAAGGCGATGCCCGGGAACCCGGCGCCGCTGCCGAGGTCCACCCAGCGGCCACGGGGATCGAGCCGGCGGACGGCGGCCTCGCAATCGTCGAAGTGGGGGTCGACCGGCCCGGGCCCCACGAGGTTCATGGCCGTGCGCCACTCCTCGAGGAGGCGGACGTGCACGAGGCGGACCGCTTCGGGTGAGACGAGATACTCAACGGCAGGCAACGGGCCTCCCATCTCGGCGGGAGAGGTGGACGGCGAGCAGGTGGACGGCAGCCGGGGTGATCCCGGGAAGGCGTGCAGCGTCACCGAGGGTGACCGGACGGGCGGCCCGCAGCCGCTCCCGCACCTCCGACGAGAGGCCGGGGAGATCGGCGTCCAGCAGGTCGGCGGGGAGACGGGCGCGAGCGAGCCGGGTGGCCTCCTCGGCGCGGCGCGCATCCCGCGCAATGTATCCCGCGTAGCGGACCGCGGTGAGTACCTGCTCGGCGACGTCGGGCGGGACCGCGGCGAGATCCGGCACCGCTCGGGCGGCGGCCTCCCAGGTGGCCCCCGGCCTGCGCAGGAGCTCCTCGAGGGGCACCGCACCGGTGGCAGCCAGCCCCAGGGCGGCCTGGACCTCGGGCTCCACCCGGGCCGTGGCCACGCGCTCGCGGGCACGGGCCACGGCCTCGCGACGGGCCTCGAACCGGGCCCACGCGGTGTCATCGACCAGGCCGAGGGCACGGCCCAGTGGGGTGAGACGCAGGTCTGCGTTGTCCTCGCGCAGGGTGAGGCGGTACTCCGCCCGGCTCGTGAACATGCGGTAGGGCTCCCCGCCGACGCCCCGGTGGACGAGGTCGTCGACGAGCACGCCCACGTACGCCTCGTGGCGCCCCAGGACCAGCGGCTCGCCGCGGGCCGCCGAGACCCCGGCCACCAGGCCCTGGGCCGCGGCCTCCTCGTAGCCGCTGGTGCCGTTGACCTGGCCCGCGAGGAACAGGCCACGGACCTGCCGGTGCTCGAGCCCGGGCCCCAGGTCGCGGGGATCGGCGACGTCGTACTCGACGGCGTAGCCGTACTGGACGACGCGGGCGGCGCCGAGGCCCGGGACGGCGGCCACCACGGCGTCCTGGACGTCGGGGGGGAGGGACGTCGAGAGCCCGTTCACGTAGATCCGGTGATCCTCGAGCGACTCGGGCTCGAGGAACAGCCGGTGGGACGCCCGGTCGGGGAAGCGCACGACCTTGTCCTCGATGGAGGGGCAGTACCGCGGACCGCGGCCCGTGATGGCGCCCGTGTAGAGCGGGGCGCGGGGCAGGGCCGTCCGGATGATCTCGTGGACCCGCTCGTCGGTGGCGGCCAGGTAGCAGTCGCAGCGAGGCAGGCGGACCTCGCAGGGTGCGAACGAGAACCGGCCTCCCTCCTCCACGTCCGTCTGGCGGCGCAGGCGGGACCAGTCCACGGTGCGCCCGTCCAGGCGGGGTGTGGTGCCGGTCTTGAGCCGGCCGAGCCGCAGCCCCACCCCGGCCAGCGAGGACGAGAGGCCGCGAGCGGCCGGATCGCCGATCCGTCCGCCTTCGGTGCGCCGATCCCCGCAGTGCATCACGGCCTGGAGGAAGGTCCCCGCGGCCAGCACGACCGCCGGGGCGGACACGCGGGTGCCGTCCGCGAGGATGACCCCGGCCACTCTCCCGCCCACCAGGTCGAGGCCGGTGACCTCGCCCTCGAGGAGGGTGAGGCCCGGCAGGGCGGTGAGCGCGGCGGCCATCTCCCGCGGGTACCGGTGGATGTCCACCTGGGCCCGGCTGGAGCGCACTGCGAGGCCCTTGCGGGTGTTGAGCACGCGGAACTGGAGCGTGGCGCGGTCGGCCACGCGGGCCATCAGCCCGCCGAGCGCGTCGATCTCCCGGACGAGGTGCCCCTTGCCGAGACCGCCCACGGCGGGATTGCACGACAGGCGCGCGATCGCATCCGCGCGCAGGGTGACCAGGAGCACGCGCCGGCCCAGCCGGGCGGCCGCAGCGGCGGCCTCGCACCCGGCGTGGCCCGCGCCGGCCACGACGACGTCGAACACTGGCATGGGGATCCCGGGGGAAAGGCGGGCCTCTAACCGAGGGGCGGACATGACGCGTCGCGGACCACCGGCCGGGCGCCTGCGGGTGGCGGTCCGCGATCTCCGGGCATACGATGGAAGCGATTCCCCAGGAGGACACCATGGCCCGAGCCCTCGCCCTCGCACCCCTGCTCTTCCTCGCCCTCACCGCCTGCAACGACACCACGGCCGACGACACGAACGGCGAGGGCGACACCGACACCGACGCCGATGCCGACGCCGACGCCGACGCCGACGCCGACGGCGACACCGACGTGGAGGCCGCCATCCCCGACATCCAGCAGGGCGACTACCCCGTGGGCTCGATCGTCCGGGTGCAGGGGATCGTACCCGTCAACGAGGTCGGCACCGGCTTCTTCCTCCTGACCGGCAAGCAGGGCCCCTGGCAGGGGATCTGGGTCGAGAACGGCGGCCTGGTCAAGTCGGACGCCGAGCAGGGGGAGCGGTTCGAGGTCATCGGGGAGGTCGCCGAGATCCCCAGCGGAGGCGGCTCGCTCACGGCGATCCTGCTGACCTCCGAAAACGACTTCGAGGTCCTCAGCCGAGGCAACAACCTGCCCCCCGGCTACCTCCTCGAATCCACCGTCTTCGAGGACGACACCGACCTCGAGGAGTACGAGTCCACGATGATCTCGCTGGAGGACGTCCGGATCACCGATCCGGACCTCGGCAACGGCGAGTGGATGGTGGACGACCGGGCGCGCGTGGACGACCTCTACTACGCCATGACCGGCATCTCGGAGGGGGACACCATCGGGACCCTCATCGGTCTCCTCCACTTCGCCGACGGCGACTTCAAGATCGAGCCCCGGTTCGCGAACGACATCCGCGACTGGGCCCCGTACACGCCGGAGTGCAAGGCCGACCTCTGCGTGGACGACCTCGTCCCGGGCGATCTCGTGATCACCGAGGTCATGTTCGATCCCGCGGCGTGCGTCGACAACTACTGCGAGTGGATCGAGATCTACAACAACACACCCGGCACTGTGGAGCTCAACACGCTGGTGGTGACCGACAGCGGGACCGACACGGGCTCGGTCGGCGGCACCTGCATCGTGGACTCCCGCACCTATACGGTGCTCGCCGTCGACGACGGCGCCCACTGGGGCTACACCGACTTCACGCCCACCGCGTACTACGGCCGCGTGTTCCTGGGGAACGAGGGCGACCAGGTGAGCATCAAGAAGCCCGACGGCAGCCTCCTCGACGCGACGCCCCCCTACGAGAACGACCAGACCCAGCAGGGCGTGGCCTGGTCGTACGGCGGCACCCCCGACGAGAAGGCCAACGACGACGTGAACGCGTGGTGTCCGGCCATCGACCGCATCGGGGCCACCTCCGACTACGGCTCCCCCGGCCAGCCCAACGGGGCCTGCCCCTAGCCCGGCCTGCCGGCATCCGTGGTCGACAGCCCCGGGCTGACGGCGCTCCTGTGCCTGGCCATCTTCGTGGGCGGGCTGGTGGACGCCATCGCCGGCGGAGGCGGGCTCATCAGCCTGCCCGCCTACCTCGCCGCGGGCCTGCCCCCCCACGTCGCCCTCGCCACCAACAAGTTCTCCTCCACCCTCGGCACGTTCGGCGCCGCCCTGCGCTTCCTGCAGGCGGGTCGCGTCCACATGCCAAGCGCCGTGGGCGCCGCGGCCGGCGCCCTGCTGGGCGCCGCGGCCGGCGCGCGGCTGGTGCTCCTCGTCCCGGCGGACACGGTCCAGCTCGCGGTGCTGGTGCTCGTGCCGGCCGCGGCCGCGGTCCTGCTGGCCCGCGACCGCCTCCTCGCCCGCTTCGGGCCCCGGAACGACGGGCGGGTGGGGATTGGAGGTGCGGCGGTGCTCGGGCTCGCGGTGGGCCTGTACGACGGCTTCTTCGGCCCGGGCACCGGCACCTTCCTCACGATCGGGTTCCACGTCCTCCTCGGCCTGCCGCTCCTGGTGTCGGCGGGCAACGCCCGGCTCGTGAACCTCGCCAGCAACGCCGGCGCGCTCGCCGTCTTCCTGCTGGAGGGCCGTGTGGCGTTCCCCCTCGCGTGGGCCACGGCCGTGGCGGGCATCCTCGGCAACCAGGTGGGGTCGTCGCTCGCGCTCCGGAGGGGCGAGCGGGTGGTCCGGGTCTTCCTCGTGGTGGTGCTGGTGCTGCTCCTCGCGGAGATCGTCCGCCGCCGGCTCACGGGTGGATAGGCGCCCGGCCCGGCCGACCGGCGGTGCGGCCCCGATCGGAGGCACCCCCCTCCGGTGAACCCTCCGCCTCCGCGTGGTAGGCTCCCCCACTGCACGGGAGGCCCCATGGCGTACGAGCACGTCCGCATTCCGATGGAGCAGACCCTGTCCGAGGATCTGTACCGGCTGTTCTCCGGGGACATCATCCAGCGGATCCTCAAGGAGGGGAAGGTCGAGACCGGCCCCGACCAGCTGAGGGGCCTCCTCGAGGGACACTCGTTCCGGATCAGCGAGCGCCTCGCTCCCCGCCTCGACACCCTCTGCCGGGGCGTCCAGAAGGCGCTGGCCTTCGAGGAGCCCCTCGAGTTCTTCGTGGTCTCCTCCTCGGAGATCAACTGCTCGGCAGTGCCGCGCGTGGAGGAGGAGCGCAACCACCTCGTCCTCATCAACTCGGAGCTCCTGGAGCGCTTCGACGACGGCGAGCTCAGGTTCGTCCTCGGGCACGAGATCGGGCACCTCATGAGCCGCAGCGCGGAGCTCCAGCGGATCATCTCCTTCGTCTTCCCCGAGGGCTCCGAGCTGCCCCAGGTCTTCTCCAACAAGGTCGAGCTGTGGCACAAGCTCGCGGAGCTGTCCGCCGATCGGTACGGCTTCATCGCGTCCCCCGACCTGGGCACCTGCGTGCGCGCGTTCATCAAGATGGCCTCGGGCCTCGACGCCACCCGCCTCACGTTCGACCCGGTGGCCTATATCGAGGAGATGGACAGGGTCATCCAGTACTTCCGGGAGCAGCCGGCCACGATCCACTCCGCCCATCCCATCAACCCGATCCGCGTGAAGGCCCTGCAGCACTTCTCCGAGTCGGCGCTCTACCGCGCCGTGGCCGCCGGGCAGCCGCCCGCCGAGGACACCGACCTCACCGAGAAGGTCGGCGGCCTGCTCGACCTCCTCCTCCAGGTGGGCCACACGGAACTGGAAGCCCTGCGCAAGCAGTTCATCGCCTCGGGCGGGCTCCTGGTGGCCGGGCTGGACGGCAGCCTGAGCCCCGACGAGATGGACCGGATCGTCGGTCCGCTCGCGCACTTCACGCCCGAGCCCGGAGCCTACCTCCGGGAGGTCCTCGAGTCCGGGAAGGTGCAGGACCTCTTCGTCGGGGCGATCGGCCGGATCCTCGAGATCAACCCCGGCGAGCGGTACGAGATGTTCTCCTTCCTCATCGATCTGGTGCTGGCCGACCGGGACATCGATCCGCGCGAGGTGGAGGTGCTCTTCGAGATCGGGGAGAACGCCTTCGCCCTGGCCCGCAAGGAGATCGCCCAGCAGATCGGCGAGGCGATCCAGAAGGGGTTCGTGCCCCGCCTGTCCCGATAGGGAGCGCCATGGACGTCATCCTCACCCGACGCAGCATCCGCCGCTTCACGCCCGAACCGGTCTCCGCCGAGCACCAGGAGGCGCTGCTGCGCGCCGCCATGGCCGCGCCGTCCGCGAAGAACCTCCAGCCCTGGGCGTTCGTCGCCCTCGACGATCCGGCCGTCCTGAGGGCGATCCCCCAGTTCCACCCGGCGGCCCAGATGCTCCTGGAGGCCCCGTTCGCCGTCGTGGTGTGCGGCGACCTCGAGCGCGACGCCGGCGGCTATTGGGTGCAGGACTGCTCGGCCGCGGCCGAGAACGTGCTGCTCGCGGCGCACGCCCTCGGCCTCGGAGGGGTCTGGCTGGGGGTGCACACCCGGCCCGACCGGGAGCAGGGGATCCGCACGCTCCTGCGGCTGCCGCCGCACATGGAGCCGCTGTGCATCCTCGCCATCGGTCACCCCGCCGAGGTCCGGCCGCCCGAGGACCGCTTCGATCCGGCTCGCGTGCACCGCAACGGCTGGTAGTGCATGATCCGCGCCGTCCTGCTGCTGGCCCTCCTGCCCGCCTGCGCCGTCCAGGACGCGATCTATGCGCCCGTGGATCCCTCGGATCCCACACCGGTCCGCTTCACGGTCCCCCCCGGCACCACCGCACGCGGCACCGGCCCCCTCCTCGTGCGGGCCGGTCTCGCCCGGAGCGACCTTTACTGGCGGATCCTCCTCGAGTTCGCGGCCGACGGCGAGTGCATCAAGGCGGGCGCGTTCGAGCTGAGGCGCGACATGTCCCTGCCCCAGGTCCACGCGGTCCTGTGCGGTCCGCCCCTGTCCGACGACGTGCCCTTCACGGTGGTCGAGGGCTGGCGCATCCGGGACATCGACGCCGCGCTCGCGGTGGCGGGCTTCGGAGCTCCCGGCGCGTACGCGGCCCTCGCGGCCGATCCCGCGAGCTTCGAGGCCCCCTTCCCCCTCCCCGAGGGTACGCTCGAGGGGTACCTCTTCCCGGACACCTACCGGCTCTCCCCCTCCCGGTACGACGCCCACACGCTCGTCGCCCGGCAGCTCGACGCCTTCGCGACGCGGTTCTGGGAGCCCTCGAAGGACGCCCTGGGCTCCCGCTCGCTCGCCGACGTCGTGATCGTGGCCTCCATGGTGGAGCGGGAGGAGCCCACCCCGGAGCGCCGGCCCGGCGTGGCGGGTGTCATCTGGAAGCGGCTCGACCACGGCTGGCCGCTCGGGGTCGACGCCACGAGCCGGTACCCGCTGCCCGACTGGAACCACCGCGAGGCGTTCCTGGAGCGGCTCCGCGATCCCGACGATCCGTACAACACCCGCCTGCGGGTGGGGCTCCCGCCCAGCCCGATCGGCAACCCGGGCATCACGGCGCTCCGGGCGGCCGTGCTCCCGGAGACCACCCCGTACTGGTACTACCTGCACGACGCCCAGGGCTTGACGCACTTCTCCCGCTCGGGGGCCGAGCACGAGGCCTATCGGCGGCAGTACGGGGTGTGGTAGGGGGCGCCCCTACTGGTTGATCATCTTGCGGATGTTCGCGTACTCGCGGACCTTCTGGATCGACAGCTCGCCCCTCGCCAGCATGCCCGCGGCGATGCGGACCATGCGCACGAGGTTGGCCGCACCGGCGATCTCGAGGAGCGTCCGGGGATGCTGGCGCCAGAAGGGCGCGTCGTGGAAGTGCCACACGAGCGACCGCGGCACGAACCGCTTGTTCGCGAGCATGTAGAGCGCCAGCCACCAGGTGTCCTCGTCGCTGCGGGGCCAGTCGATGCTGACACGGAACTGGTGGAACGACTTGGTGGCGCGACCCTCCACGTCCTCCGGGGTGGCCAGGCCGGCCGCGATCATCTTCTCGGTCACGGCGCTCTTCGGGAAGAGCGTGAGCGAGTAGAGGTAGATCTTGTACGGGCTCTCGAGGTCCATCAGGAGGCGGAAGAGCGCCTCCTTGTCGCTGGGGAGCGCGAGGGGGTTGTCGATGATCACGTCGTACTTGGTGTCGAGCTTCAGCTCGAGGTTCGCACGGTCGAACGCCAGCACCTGCTCCACGGTGCTGGTGCGCTCGTAGACCTCCTGCTGCTCGCGATCGCTGCCGGCCTCGATGCCGAGCTGCACGCCGCGCAGCCCGGCGTCCTTGAGCAGCCGGAGGTTGTCCGCCTTGGCCACCTCGGGGGTGATGAGGATGTCGAAGGGGAGATCCGAGAACTCGGCCTTGTACTTCGCGGCGAACTCCTCGAGCCAGCGCCTGGGGAACACGAAGGTGTCGTCGTCGAACTTGAGCCAGCGCATCCGGGGGATCTTCCGGCGGGCCTCGCGCAGCTCCTCGAAGACGGAGTCCACCGCACGGCGGCGGTGGAGGTTGCCGGTGGGGTACACCGCGCGCAGCGACGAGTTGTAGCAGTAGGCGCACCGGAACGGGCATCCGCGGCTCGCGAAGATGCGGAACTCCCGGACCCGGAGCATGGGGTCGCCCGCCTCGAGGCGATCGTGGTCGAGGAGCCAGACGCCCTCGTCGCCCAGCACCCGGAAGGGGAGGGTGTCGAGGTCCTGGATCAACGGCAGGAGCGCATTCTTCTTCAGCTCGCCGTCCGGGTCCCGCATCCACACGTTGGGCGCGTCGTGAAGGGTCCGCCCGGCCTCCATCCGCTCGGCGAACTCGAGGAGCGCGAGCTCGCCCTCGCCGAGGAGCAGCGCATCGGCGTACTCGACGCAGTCCTCGGGCACGAGCGTGGTGTGGAGGCCGCCCCAGAGCACGAACACGGCGTCGCCCAGGGCGGCCTTGAGGCGGCGGGTGAGCTCGATGGCGGCCTTCCAGTAGGGCGAGCCGAACGACAGCCCCACGAGGCGGTACCCCTCGCGCCGGACGTGCTCGACGAGGAGGTCGTACTCGGCGTCCGAGGGCCAGTCCACCTGGTTGTTGCGCCAGTCCTTGAAGAACAGGATGTCGCATCCGAACCCGCCGCGCTCGCGCAGCACGGCGGCCAGGTGGCGCACCCCGCTGTTCTCGATCCCGTAGAAGCCGACGAGGAGGATCCGCGTGGAAGGCCCGGACATCGCTAGCGCTCCAGCAGCAGGCGCAGCCCCGCACGGGCCTTGCGCTCGAGATCCGCCATCGTCCGCACCTGGAGGAGGTTGCGCGCCAGGAACCGGGGGCGGCCGTAGAAGAGGCGGTAGGCGAGGCGATGGAGCCGTTGGAGCTCGCCGGCGGTGAAGTGCTGGTCCCAGGGCTGGGCGCGGAACGCGGGGTCGGGGCGCTCGAGGAACGCCCGCCAGGCGTCGTCCCGGATCACGCCCTCCTCCACGCCCTCGTCGTAGAGCCGGGTGCCCGGGAACGGGGTGAGGATGTTGTAGAGGGCGAAGTCGGGATCCAGCCGGATGGAGAAGAGGACGGTGCGCAGCACGTCCAGGCGCGTGCGCTCGGTGGGGGTGCCCACCAGGAAGTAGGCGACGGTGCGGATCCCCTCCGCCCGGGCCAGCCGGAAGGCGCTGCGGATCTCCTCCATCGTGACGCCCTTCTGGAGTCGCTGGAGCCCCTCCTCCGTGCCCTGCTCCACCCCGAACTGGATGCGCGTGCAGCCGGCGGCCTTCATCTTCTTCAGGAGGGGGCGGTCCACCCCGTTCACGCGCATGCGCACGGTCCAGGTGAGGCGCTGGCGGCGGGCCAGGATCTCGTCGCACATCTCGTGGACGCGGCGGTTGGTGATGTTGAAGGTGTCGTCCACGAAGTAGACGTCGGTGATCCCGAGGTCGAGGCAGGCCTGGATCTCGTCGCAGATGCGGCCCGCGGACATGGAGCGGAACCGGTGCCGGGGCGTGTTGCAGAAGGTGCAGCGGAAGGGGCAGCCGCGGCTGGTGACCACGGTGGTGAAGGGGGCGCCGGATCCGAGGACGTCGTAGTACCGGCGACGGTCCACCAGCGTGCGGTCGGGGATGGGGAGCTCGTCCAAGTCGTCGGTGGTCGTCACGAGCGCGGGCTCGGGGCCGTCAGGGTCCACGAGCACGCCGGGGATGCCGCGGCCGTCGCCGCCGGCGGCCCACGCGTCGAGCAGGGCCCCGAGCGGGATCTGGCCCTCACCCCGGACCGTCGCGTCCACCCCGGGCAGGCCCCGGGCCTCGCGGGGGAAGTCGTTGACGTGAGGCCCGCCGAGCACCACGAACCGGACCGAGGGGCAGGTCCGGACGGCCTCCACCGTGGCCGCGACGTCCACCAGGTAGACGGTGAACACCGAGATCCCGACCACGTCGGGCGAGAGGTCCCGGACCCGCGCGGCCACGCCCGCGGCGTCCAGGCCCTCGGCCTGGGCGTCGAGCACGGTCACCTCGTGCCGGTCTGCGGCGCGGATCCAGGTGGCCAGGTGCAGGAGCCCGAGCGGCGGATAGGCCGTGGCCTCCGCCTTGATCGCCTCGGGCACCTCGTGCTCCACCGAGTGGCGGGCCGGGGGTCGGACGAGCAGCACACGCATGGAGGTCTCCGGATCGGCGCAGCATATACCGCCCTGCTCCGGATCGCGCCTCGCCACCCGGGGGGGACCCGGGCTACCGCCGATCGCACCGGCCGGGCGGCGCGGCGCCTACCCCTCGCGGACCACCTCCATGGGCGCGACGGGGCCGGAGAGGTGGAGGTCGAAGCCGGCATCCACGCGGACCCGGAGCACGCCGCCGGGGCTCTCCACCGTCACCGCGGGATCGAGGCGGCCGGTGCGCACGCCCGCCGCGGCCACCGCGCACGCGGAGGACCCCGAGGCCTGGGTCGGCCCAGCTCCCCGCTCCCAGATCCGGATCCCGACCCGGCCGCGGTCCGCGACGCGGGCGATCTGGACGTTGGTCCGCCGCGGGAAGGCCGGGTGGACCTCCAACGCCCTGCCCAGGTCCCGCCACGGGAGGGCGTCGTAGTCCGCGAAGACGACGCAGTGGGGGTTGCCGAGGCCCACGGCGGTGACCACGAGCGGGTAGCCCGCCACGGGGAGCGGCACCTCCACCGCCTCGGGGCCGGGCAGCCGGCAGGGCACCTCGGCCGGCCGGAAGCTGGCCCGGCCCATCGCCGCCTCCACCACCTCCCCCCGGACCTCGCACCGCACGGTGCGTCCGCCGGCGGCCACCTCGAGGCGCGCGGGCGCGCCCCGGACGTCGTGGAGGAAGCGGGCGTAGATGCGGATCCCGTTGCCGCTGGTCTCGGCCTCCGAGCCGTCGGGGTTGAGGATCCGCACGCCGTGGGCGTCGCCGATCTCCGGCGCCGGCACGAGGATCCCGTCGGCGCCCGGTCCGCCGGGTCCGGCACAGAGGGTCCTCGCCAGGGAGGCGAGGTCGGGATCCGGCGGGGGGGGGCCGTCGAGCACGAGGTACACGTTGCCCAGCGCGTGGCCCTTCCACAGGCGCATCGTCAGACGTCCTCCCGGATCCGGGCGAGCACCGCGTCCACCGAGGGATCCACGTCGATGGGGGGCGCGACCGCGGCCAGGGCCGCCGCGGGGTCCTTGAGCCCGTGGCCGGTGACGAGGATGGCCACGCCCTCCACGGGAGCGAGGATCCCCCGCGCGACGGCGCTCCGCACGCCCGCCACCGTGGCGGCCGCGGCGGGCTCGCCGAAGACGCCCGTCAGGCGGGCCAGGACCACCAGGTCCTCCAGGATCGCCTCGTCGGGCACGGCGACGAGCGCACCGCCGTTGCGCCGGACGGCCTGGAGGGCCTTGCCCGCGTTGCGGGGGTGGCCCACGCACAGGCTGTCGGCCACGGTGGCGACCGCAACCGGTTCGACCTCGCCGCCCCGCTCCCAGGCCCGGACGAGCGGCGATGCCCCCTCGGCCTGCACGCCGAGCACGCGGGGCACGAACGGCACGAGGCCGGCCGCGTGCGCCTCCTCGAGCCCCCGGACCACGCCGGCGAGCGTGCAGCCGTCGCCCACGCTCACCGCGACCCAGTCGGGCACGTCCCGACCGAGCTGCTCGGCCAGCTCCAGCCCGAGGGTCTTCTTGCCTTCGACGAGGTACGGATTCACTGCGCAGTTTCGGTTGAACCACGACATCCGGTCGGTCACCTCGGCGGCGAGATCCCAGGTGCGGTCGTAGTCGGCCCGGACGCGGATCACCCGGGCGCCGAGGACGGCGAGCTGGGCGATCTTGGGGGCGGGGGCGCGTTCCGGCACGAAGAGGGTGGCGGCGAGGCCCACGCTGGCGGCGACGCACGCGGTGGAGGCGGCGGCGTTGCCCGTACTGGCGCACGCGATGGCCGGCCGGCCGGCGACCCGGGCCAGCACCACGCCCACGGCGGAGGCGCGGTCCTTGGTGCTGGCGCTGGGGTTGCGGCCCTCGTCCTTGACCACGACCCGCGCCAGGCCCAGGTGGCGGGCCAGGCGGGGCGCCTCGTGGACCGGGGTGCCCCCGATGGCGAGCGGAGGCAGGGGGACGCCGGCCGGCACGGGGAGGAGCTCGCGGTACCGCCACATGTCGAAGGGCCGGCCCGCGAGCGCGTCGGCCATGCGCCGGGCCGCCCCGGGCGCGTAGCGCACCGTCCGGCGGGCCTCGCCGCCGCACCGAGGGCAGCGCCAGGCCCAGGGATCGGTGGTCGCGTCGCCACACCGGGCGCAGGCGAGGTCCACGACGTGAGGGGGCAACGTGAAGGGCATGTCGGGTCCGGGGGCGTGGGGCCGGTATCCGGTCGGTCGGGCCCGAGCGACGCGCGGGCCGGGGGACCCGCCACGCCGCGCCTCCCTGGCGCATCGCCCGGACCGGTGCTTACACTGTGCGCGTTCGCCCACTCCCCCGTCCCACGGAGCGTGTCATGCAGGCCCTCCTCCACCTCCTCGGCCGTCTCCTGTTCGCGCTGCCCTTCCTCGTGTTCGGCGTCGGCCACTTCCAGAACGCGTCCAGGATGGCGGGCCTGGTCCCGGCCTGGCTGCCCGGCGGGCAGACCTGGGTCTACGTGACCGGGGCCGGCCTGGTGGCGGCCGGGGTGGCCATCGTGGTGCGGCGGTTCGACCGCCTGGCCGCCTTCCTCCTCGCCGTCCTGCTCCTCGCCTTCGTCGTCACGATCCACCTGCCCGCGTACCTGGGTCCCGTCGCCCCGGACCCCGCTCCGGGGGCCCTGCTAAAGAACATGTCGTTCGCCGGCATTTTCAAGGATGCGGGCCTCGCCGGGGCCGCGCTCATCGTCGCGGCGACACCCCGCAAGCGGGGGTAGACGCGGCCCCGGATCGGGCGGGCACCTCTCACATCCAGCGCACGACGGCCGGCCGGCGCTCCACCAGGCGACGGTAGCGGACTGCGGGCCACCCCACCGCCATCGCCGCCTGGCAGCGGTCGTCGTCCGGGATCCCGAGCCAGGTCCGGAGCGGTGGATGGCGGTTGACCGCGATCTCCACGAAGCCGTCGAAGCAGCAGCCCAGGCCCCGGGTATGGGCGGCGAGGGAGGCGTTGTAGAGTGCCACGCTCCCGTTGAAGGCCGAGCAGGTGTCCCAGGCAGGCGCGTGCACCAGCACGAGCGCCGGGGCGTGGAAGAGGAGCGGATCGTGCCCCGCCGCCATGCGACGTGCGACCTCCTCCACGACCGGCAGGCGCTCCACCACCGAGTCCGCCAGTCGCTTCCCGGCCCACAGCCGGAGCCCGATCCGCCCGACGGGGCTCCGGGCGTACCCGAAGACCCGCTCGTAGAACGCGCGCGTCGCATCGCGTACGTGATCCAACGCCTGCGGCCCGGTGACCACGATCCACCGGACGTTCTGGCTGTTGGAACCGGTGGGGGCGTAGCGGCCCGCCTCCACGATCTCCTCGAGGAGCGGGCGAGGCACGGGTTTCTTCTGGAAGTGACGGATGGAACGCCGCTCCCGAAGGAGGAGCATGAGGCGGTCCGCGTCCACCGCGGGGCGCTCGCCCGGCCGGGGGGTCTCCGGAGGCGGGGACAGCGGCGCGATCACGGCGTCTTCGGGACAGATGGCCTCGCAGTGACCACAGGCGATGCACCCGTCGGGCCGGGCCACCACGGCCACGCCGGCTTCGAGGGCGAGGGTCATGGAGGGGCAGTCCCGCACGCACAGGCCACAGCCCGTGCAGCGCTCGGGGACGACGGCGGGGGCAGGCGTCGGGGTCATGCGGGGCATACCTCCAGAGGGGGGTCGGCCGGGGCGGGCACGGGTTCCGGCCTCCCGTCGTACGGAAGCGGGCGCCGGGGTCCCGCACGGCGGCACCGCCCGGGTCAGGGGCAGGACCAGACCTGGTCGCACCACCAGGCCACATCGTCGTACTGCTGCCCCAACGGCTCGCACTCGACACGGTTCCAGGCCGAGAGGCAGTCGCTGGCGGAGGACCGGTCATAGGCGCAGGCGTCGTAGCGGTCCTTGTCGACGAGCTCGAGGATCTCCTCGGCACAGGCGTCCTCATCCTCCCAGTAGCCCAGCGACGCCTGCGCCTCGCACTCGAACCGGGTGTCGCACATCGCCGTCGCGAGGGCGTCCCACCAGTCCTCGCGGCTGGGACCGCAGGCGACGAGGGGGACGACCAGGACGATCGGCACGAGGCGCACGTGGACTCCGGCGCAGGATGGGAGGCATAGCGCGGCGCCGGTCGCCGGTCGCGTCCGGGCGGGCGGGGGACTCGGCGGGATCCTCAGGGCGACGACGGCGGGCAGCAGGCTCCCGCCGAGGTGGAGGGACGCCCCCTTGTTCCGCCGCAGCCCGGGGGAGGGCCGCCGCCACGGCGGCCAGGAGCCCGGACAGGCAGGGACTCGCGTCACCGGGCAGGAGGGCGGCGGCCCGGGCCATTGACAGCCGGCACGCGCCGGGCGAACCCTGTGCGCGCCGCCGGTCCACCCCATGCCACCCTCCCTGCCCCACGCCCTCCGCCTCCGCTCGCTCGCCCTGGGTGTGATCGGCGAGTTCTTCCGCGCCCGCGGCTTCCTGGAGGTGGACGCGCCGCTCCTCCTCAGGGGCGTCCCGGTGGAGGCGTTCGTGGAGGTGTTCCGCGTACCGGTGGCGCGGATCGGGGGTCCCGAGGCCCGCTTCCTCCCCCCCTCTCCGGAGCAGGCCCTCAAGCGGGCCCTCGCGCTCCTGGCCGCGGACTGCTTCGAGATCGGCCACGCCTTCCGCGACGGCGAGGAGGAGGGCCCCCTCCACCGGGCCCACTTCCGCATGCTCGAGTGGTACCGGGTGAACGCGGGTCTGAGGGCGATCATCCAGGATACGGTGGATCTCTTCCGCGCGCTCGACCGCGCGTTCCGGGCCCGGTCGCCCGTCCCCCTGCCGCCCTTCCCCGTGGACCTCCACGGGCCCTGGCAGGAGCTGGCCGTCGCCGAGGCGTTGGAGCGGCACGCCGGCGTCCCGCTCCACGGGCCTGAGGACCTCGACCGCCTGCCCGCCATCGTGCGGGCGCGCGGGCTGGGCGACCCCCGCTCCTGGCAGGAGGCGTTCTGCATCCTCCTCGCGCTCGAGGTGGAGCCCCACCTCGGCCGCGGCCGGCCCACGATCCTCCACACCTACCCGGCCGGCCTCGCGGCGCAGGCCCGTGCCCGCGCCGAGGCGCCCTGGCTCGCCGACCAGTTCGAGGTCTGGATCGAGGGCGTGGAGCTGGGCAACGCCTATGCCGAGATCACGGATCCGGCGCTCCAGGCCAGCCGCTTCGAGGCCGAAGCCCGCCGGCTCGCCGCCGAGGGCCGGACGCCGCCCGCCTTCGACACCGACTACCTGGAAGCGCTCGCCCGGCTGCCCCGGGACTGCGCGGGCGGCTCCGTGGGCCTGGACCGCACGCTCATGCTCTTCCTGGGCGCGGACTCCATCGACCAGGTCCGCCTGGGGTAGGCGCGTGTCCCGCGGCACCGAGATCGTGACCACCGGCCTGTACGTCGAGCCGTGCACCTTCTGCCCGCTCGCGTGCCTCCCCTGCTACACCGCCCACCGGGAGCGGCGCCACCTGCCCGAGGCGACCGTCTTCCGGGCCATCGAGATCCTCCTGGGGGACGGCGGCGTGCTGGGCGTGTTCTGGTGCGGCCTGGGCGAGGTGCACGAGGATCCGCGGTTTCCGGGGATCCTGGCGTCGTGCGACGCCCGCTGGGGCGATCGCCTGCTCCACGTGGTCCAGACCAACGGCCAGCACCCCGAGGCCCTCCCCGTGGAGCGGGCCGGCAACAAGGTCTTCCTCGTCAGCCTCGACCTCCCGCGCACGCTCCACGAGTCGCTCCGCGGCCCCGGCACCTGGGCACCCGCCGTGGCCTACGCCGGTCGCGCGCTCGCGGCCGGTGCGCTCGGCGTGGGCGTCAAGTGCCTCCTCACCGTGAACAGTGCCCCCGCGGTGGGACCCGCGTTCGAGGCCTTGAGGGCGGCGTGGGCCGAGGAGGCCGGGCTCGGGGTCGACGAGGCCGCCCGGCGGATCCACCTGCACCCGATCGTGCCGTTTCCCCGCGACGCGGTGGCCCGCGTGCCTCGCCCCTCCTTCCACGCGGGCGGGTGGCACGAGGATCCGGCCGCGGTGCGCGCCGCGGCTGCCCGCGCCGACCTGGGCCGGTACGGCCCCGAGCCCGGCCTGCTCGATCGACCCCGGACCGTCGAGGTCTCCCTCACGGTGGACGGCGTCTTCTCGTGCTGCGAGGCCGTCGTCCCCATCGCCACGCTCGAGGACCTGTCCGTGCTCGACCGGTCCGCCCTGCTCGCCCGCCTCCGCGCGGCCGCGGCCGCCTGCGAGACCTGCGCGCTCGCCGAGGTCTGCTAGTTCTCCCTGAGCACGTGCTCGTCGTACTCGATCTCGAACCGTAGCTTGTGCTTCGCCTCCTCCTGCGCGAGGCCGAGCAGGAGGTCGCGCACGGCGCCGTCGGAACGGGCGGCGAGGTCGGAGTAGAGGCGGAAGGCTGCCTTCTCCTTCTTCATGGCGAGCACCAGCGCCTCCTGGTAGTCCATCTCGCCGCTGGGCACGGGGGCCTCGAGGTAGTCGGCCAGCTTGAGATCCTGGACCCGCGCCGCGCTCCCGAGCACCACGCGCCCCGACATCACGGCCACGAGCTTGTCCCGGTGACCGCGCTCCTCCCCGGCGAAGCCCTCGAAGACCTCGCGCATGCCCGCGGTGCGGGCCCGCCCCGCGAGGCTCAGGTAGAACCGCTGGGCCTCCTCCTCGGCCTGGATGGCGAAGTCGAGGATCTCGTGGAGCGAGGGGGACATGGGGACTCCTGGGGCGGGACGGGAGGACGTCCGTGTGTAACACGCCCACGGACGAGGTCAGGGAGCGCCGGACGGCGCCGCCGGTCCGGGGCCGCGCAGCCCGCGGGGCGGGGAACGCCATGCGCCCTCGGTCGTCCAGGCGCGCCAGGCCCACGGGAGCCAGCGGAGGAGGCTCACCGCCAGCCACAGCGACCACAGGAGCATGGGGACGCGCCACGTCCAGAGCGGGAGGGACAGGATCGCGGGCCGGGGCAGGGGGCCGTCCACGCGGTCGGCGAACCAGCGCAGCTCGGCGGCGGTGGAGCCGTTGCCCTCGATCTGCATGTCGGGCTGGAAGAGCAGCCCCGTGTGGATCGAGGCGTAGAGGGCGACCAGCGCGAGGAGCGTGAGGACAAGGAGCCCTCCCTGGGCCAGGTCGAAGGCCCACCACGCCTTCGCGGGCTTCCGCGCCCGCACGCCCAGCGCGAGGAACCACGCGGCCACGACGAGCGGCGCCACCACCGGCACCTGGGTCATGCCCAGCCCGAGCAGCACCCAGTGCCAGGTCCGCAGCGGAGCCCACGGCGTGCGGCCGAGGATGACGGCGGCACCCACGATCACGAGGACGAACGACCAGAACAGGGTGACGGGCCCCCAGGGCGGCCCCGACAGGAACAGGATCCAGCGCTCGGCGGGGGCATGGACGACGACCGTGGCGTTCACGGCGGGGCCGCCGAGGTCCACGGCTGGCACGCGATCCAGGACGGCCGGGTCGTGGGGCTGCTGCCACACCACCCAAACGGTCTGGACCCCCGGCTGCAACGGGATCGACAGCCGGCCGTCCTGGGCCTGGATGGGGCGTTCCTCGCCTCCGATGGCGACACGCTGGAGCCGTGCCCCCTCCGGCAGCGTGAGCACCTGCAGGCCGGCCCGGCTGGTCCGGACGTCGAAGGTGAGCGTGGCCTCGGACAGCCGGCGGCCCGGCGTCACGTCGAGCCGGACGCGATCCACCGTGGCGGTCTGGCCCTGGACGCCCTCCGGGCGGCTCACCTCGAGGGTCACGGTCTCCCCGGGCCACGGGCGCCAACGGGGCGACCAGGTCCCGTCCTGCACGTGCTGGAGGGGAGCGACGCCCGAGGTGCGGCAGTCGTAGACCGGGCTGCACGACAGGGTCCACTCCTCCGTCCAGGGCACGCCCGTGGGGGCCGCGAGGACGAGCGAGGGCACGGCCTCGAGGGTGGAGACCCACGAGACGGAGGTGCGGTCGCGGTCGAGCGAGACGCGGACCGCGCCGTCCTCCACGCGCAGGGCGGCGTCGGTCACCGCCTCGCCGGGCAGGATCGGCACCTTGAGCGACAACGGCGCGCTCGCCGGCCCCACGCGCACCACCTCGGTCCGCGCCCGCCAGGGGATCCCCAGGTCCAGGAACCGGTGGACCTCCACCCACGGAGCGAGGTTCTCCGACGACGATGCCCCGGCTTCGGGGCTCGCCAGGGTCCGGGTGACCTGGACGGTGCGCTCGGGCGTGCCGTCCTCGCGCAGTCCGTCCATGGTCCACCCCTCGCCGGCGAAGGTGGCGCGGCGCGGGGGTGACGGCAGCGTGAGCGTGAGGCTGTCCGCCGGTGGCAGGGGGCCCTCGGCCCGGACGACGTGGACGCCGGGCGGCAGCCGGACGTGGAGGAAGCCGTCGCCGAGGCGGGCCAGCGCCGTGGTGCGGGCGCCGTCCAGCGTGACGGTGGCGGGCACCCAGGTGGCGGCCGGACCGGGCAGCGGCCAGGAGGTGAGCGCGGCGGCATGGACCTCGGCCTCCACCTCCAGGCGATCGGAGGCCACCGTGAAGCGGGCCGAGGCCGCCTCGGCACACCGGGGAGCGCACTCGGGCGGGCGGGTGAGGCGGGCCTCGAGCTCGGCGAGGAGGCCACCCTCGCACGCGATGGAGGGTGGCGCGGGTGCGACCGGCGGCAGGGGCGCATCGGGCGCCTGGACGGTGGGTACCGAGGCCCGGGCCACGGTGGATCCGCCGAAGGCCGCGACCAGCAGGAGCGCGCCGAGGGCGGCCCGGGCGACGACGCCCGGCGCCGGGCGGAGGCGCCGCACTCCGGCCAGCCTCAGGGCCAGCGCCACGAGCAGGCCCACCCTCAGGAACGCGAGGAGCAGGCCGAGGCGTGGGCCGAGCAGGACGAGCGTGGCGCGGTGATCGCGGGTCACGGGACCGGACCAGGTGAGGGTGACGGGCCGCCACGTCCAGGCCTGCAGGCCGGGTCCGGTGTTCACGATGGACGACGGGTCGTACTGGAGCGAGAGGTACGCCTTGGACGGCGCCGCCTTGCGAGCCAACAGGGTCACGTCGGGGACGCTGGAGGGAAGCACGAGGCCGGCACGGTCCCGGGCCATGCCCTTCGTCTCGAGGATCCGCTGCTCCGAGAGGACCTCCTGGGCCTGATCCAGGTCGACCTGCGCGAAGCGGGCCGTTGACTCCGGGACCCCCTGCCCCGCCACGTTCCACGGCTGCTCCAGGACCGGGAAGAGCCCGATCCTAAGCTGCTGGAAGGAGAACACGGCCAGGATGCCGAGGAGGACCGCGAGCGCGAGCCACCTCAGGACCTGGGCGACGACGCGGATCCATGCCGGCCGTACCACCGGGAGCAGCCAGAGGAGCACGAGGGGCCAGACCCAGCTCCACGCCGGAGCCCCGGCCTGCTGGCGGGCGAGCGTGAGGCCCAGGAGCGTCACCACGCCCCACGGCCAGCCGAGCAGGCGGGCGGTGGCCATGGACAGGATGAGCACGAAGAAGAGGTCGAAGAGGCTCCAGTCGTCGAGGAGCGAGCCGGGCAGGTCGTCCACGCCGCTCCCCGCGAACACGCTCCAGCCCGGGGGCAGGTGCAGGGTGGCCGCCAGGCTGTGCACGTCGGCCTCCCACCCCACGGCATCCATGCGCCAGGGCCGGCCTGGGAGCCTCGATTCGGCCACCAGGTGCACGTCGCTCGACCGGAGCGCCACGCCCGCCCGCCCCGACGCGCCCCGGGTGATGACCTGGTCGCGGCCGTCCGTGACCACGTGGCCGAGTTCGGCCGGCGGGCGCATCTCGAGCCGCCAGTCACCGGTCATGGTGCCGGAGAAGGTGTCCCGGACGGTGAGGCCGCCGCCGTCCACGTCGAGCCAGAGCTCGCGGGCCAGCCCGAGGCGGTTGGGCGCGGGCTCCGGTTCACCCCGGCGCTGCTCGGCGAAGGCGAGGGGGGTGTCGGGGCCCACGTGGAAGGCGGGGAGGGAGCGCCACTCCTCGGGGAGGGTGGTCCGCCCCGGATCCACCGCGGGAGGGCCCGACAGGTCCACGCCCCGGACCCGGTCGTCGGTGGCCACGGCCCAGAACTCGCGCTCGGGCCAGGCCCCTCCGGGCGAGGGCGCGGTGAGCGAGGCGACCGGCCCGTCGTGCAGGGCGTCGAAGGTCACCGTGAAGGTACCGGGCCGGACCTGGACGACGAGGTGGCCGTCGGCGGTCAGGCGGGCGGGCAGGTCCGCGACGAGCGACACCGGCTTCGTGCCCACCACCAGGACGGCGCCCAGGTCCACCTCCCGGCCGCGGCCTGCGGCCCGCACGACCACGCGCGTCTGCACGGTCACCGGGACGCCGTCCTGCACGCGACGGCTCACCTCGAGCTCGAGCGAATCCTCGCTCCCTGCGGTCGTGTCGCCCGCGCCCAGCCTCAGGTTGCCGCCCGCGTCGAGGTGCGGCCACGCCACCGGGGTGCCGTCCACCGTGAGGGCGACCCGGCCGGTGGGCGGCGGGACGCGCAGCACCTGGGGGAGGCGTGTCCAGCGGAACACGCCCGCGACCCGATGGCTGCCCGGCCCGAGCAGGACCCAGGGGACGTCGTCGTGGGCCAGGACCGGCGCCGGCCGGCCGTCCACCCGCACCTCCTGGGGCCAGGCCCCCGGGCCGCCGGGCAGCGGCAACCCCAGCGAGCGATCCACCGTGACGCCGTACGTGAACCGACCACCCGACGCCGAGGCCTGGACCTGGAGCTCGCCCGGCCAGGCGCAGGACGCGGAGCCGTCCACCACGGGGCACCGCACGTCCGGGTGTCCCGCCAGCACCCATTCGCGCCAGGGCTCCAGGACCGGGGGGATCTCCCCACCGCTGGCGAGCGCGGGCAGGAGGGCGACGACGAGCACGGCGAGGAGACGGAGGGCCGGACGGCGCGCCATGGCGGACTCCGATGGGGCGGGCACGGGAGTACGTAACGGGCGGACGCACCCCGGGGCCGCTCCCGGTCAAGGTGCCGTCAATCCTGGCATCCGCCCGACACGCGGGGGGGCGGTGCGTTCTCGGACGGGTAGAATCGCTCCGTGGAGTCCACCCCCACCATGCGCCTCGTCCTGCTCCTGGCCGCCCTCGCGGCGACCCCCACCTGCGCCCCCCTGCCGGGGGAACGGGGGGCCACGCCCGTCACGGTGCTCGACGAGCCGGGATTCGAGCGCCTCCTCGACAACGCCGACGGCGGTCTCCTGGTCGTCAACCTCTTCGCCACCTGGTGCTCGGCCTGCCGGGGCGAACTGCCGGTCCTCGACCGCTACGCGCAGGATGCCCCGGAGATCGACTTCGCCGCCGTGAGCCTCGACGAGGCCGGGAAGACGGCCGAGGTACGGTCGTATGCCTCCACGCTGCGCCTGGGCCTGCCCGTGTTCCACCTCTCGGTGCCGGATCCCGTGAGCACCGTGGGCCGGCACCTCGACGCCTTCCACGGGGGCATCCCCGTGACGGCGGTCCTGGGGGAGGGAGGACGCGTCCTGGCGATGCACGCCGGCCGTGTGGGTCGCACGGACCTCGAGGACCTGCTCGCCCGGGCTCGCTCGAAGACGGGGGGCTAGCCGGCGAGGGTGGCCAGGTCCCGGCGCTGGGCCGGGGTGAGGCGGAGGGCGAACCCGACGCCATCCGGCAGCACGGCCGACACCTCGGCCGGACAGGCGAACTCGACGCCTCCCGGGGGGACGAGCACGACCTCGACCGCGGGTCCCGGCCCCTCCACGCCCGGTGCCGGTACCACGAGGGCACCCGCCTTGAGGTGGCGGGTCCAGGCCTCCTGGAAGGTGGCCCGGGCGGTCCAGCGGACCACGATCCGGATCGGGCGGGCCCGGGAATCCACCGTGACGGCTGGATCCGAGGCCGGGGAGAGGGTTTCGGGCTCCGGGGCCGCGGCGGCGGACGGCACCGGGGCGAGCTCTGGCCGACCCGCGCCGCGGGTCACCTCTCGGAGGGCAGCCCGCACCGCCCGCCGGCCCTCCTCCGCACTCCAGGATCCGGTGGGCGCGGACTCCTGGCCCAGGCCGAACGCGTCGGCGTCGTCCACCTCGGTGGATCCCTTCTTCCGGATGGCCCGACGCAGGGCGTCGCGCTGGGCGATGCGCTCGAGGGCGATCTTGTGCAGGGCCGAGGTCTGGCCGCGCAGGCCCCCCAGGAGGCCCTGCTCGATCTCGCCGCCCATGCGCTCGAGCCGCCGGGACGTGCCGCCCTCGGCGAAGTCCTTCAGCCAGCCCGCGTACAGCTGGCGATCCGACTCGGTCATCGAGGTGATGCGGCCGTGGAAGACGGGCCATCGGCCCTGAGGTGTGGCCACCTGCTCGATCACGCAGCGGCCCGCGGCCGTCTCGGCGTACCCGATGAGCTGCATGCGCCAGTCGACCTCCTCCCCCTGGGCGATGGGCGCCTCCACCTCGAAGACGATGCGCTGCTCGTCGGCGCTGCGGACGTAGCCGAACTGCATGCCGCCCCGGCTCTGGACGGCGACCATGGCGTTGAGGTCGGGCATGCGAGGACGGTAGCACGCCCCGCCCGTCCCTCCCACCCGGCCTCCGGGGCACCGATCCGCTACATGGATCCGGGAGGCGTCCATGGATCGCCGAGCGACCTGCAACCCGTCCGAGGCCGTCGTGGCCCTCGTGGACATCCAGCAGAACCACTTCCACACCACGTTCGACGCCCAGCCCACACTGGGGCGCATCCTGCGCTTCCTCGGGGCGGCGCGCGTCCTCGACGTGCCCGTGGTCTGGACCGAGCACCACCCCCGGGCGTTCGGGTCCACCCTCGCGCCCGTGGCCGAGGCGCTCCAGGGGCTCACGCCCATCCCGAAGATCTCCTTCGGCTGTTTCGGCGAGCCCGCCTTCGTCGACGCGGTGGCCGCCACCGGCCGCGGCGTGCTCTACCTGGCGGGCAGCGAGACCCACATCTGCATCGGCCAGACCGCCCTGGGAGCGCTGGGCAGGGGCATGGGGGTGGTGGTGGTGGCCGACTGCGTGAACGCACGGGGCCGTGTCGACCACGACGCCGCCCTCAGGCGCCTGGAGGGCGCCGGCGCGGTGGTCACCACCTGGGAAGCGGTGGTCTACGAGTGGATGCGTGACGCCCGGCACCCGCGGTTCCGCGAGGTGCTCGCCCTCGTCAAGGGGTAGGACGCCGGCGGGGCAGCCGCCACGTCGCGAGGGCCAGCGGCAGCCCGACGACGATGCCCCCGATGTTGAGCCACGGGTACCAGCGGTCGAAGGAGCGGCCCAGCGACCGGGTGAGCCAGACCTGGAGCTCGCGGCTGGCGATCACGGGACCGGGACCGGGCATGGGCTGGCGATCCGAGAAGCGCACCCAGAGGCCGTGGTTGGTGACGAACTCGTTGAGGAAGCCCTTGATGCCGAACGCTACGAGCACGATGCCGAGCGCGCGCGGGGCCTCGCGCCAGTCCCACAGGCCGGCGAGGATCGCGACCGGGACGGCGGGGAGCAGGACGAGCTGGTAGGCGAGGGCCCATTCGAACCCGAAGTGACCGCAGAAGTACTGCTCGATCGTGGCCCCGAGCGGGAACGAGACCCACAGGATCAACCCGAGGGTGCCGAGCGTCCGGCTCCGGCGGACCATGCCCAGGCCCAGCAGGAGCCCCGCCACGGGACACAGGCAGAAGAACCGGGTGGCGATCGGCCAGGGCGGCCGTGGGCCCGGCCCGAAGCACACCCACACGTCGAGGACGTAGTGGAGGAGCACCGCAGCCAGCAGGAGACCCCCCAGGCCACGAGCGAGGGCGTGCGTCCATCGGGTCCGTTCCACGGGCACCTCCCGGGGATCCCATCGTTCCTACCGCCGTGCGGAGCCAGCGGCAAACGGGCTGGTCGCGCGCCGTCGCCGACCTCCCGCACGACGGCTACACTGCGACTCCCGCGAGGAGACCCGCATGGGCCGGACGGTCCGCTGGCTTACGCTCGACATGCTTCTCCTGGGCCTGCTCGCGGCGGTGGCGATCACCTGGCCGCTCGCGCTCCACCTGGCCCACCGTCTGCCCGGGAGCGCCCTGGTCGGAGCCTACTCCCACGCCTGGAAGTACTGGTGGACGGCCCATGCGCTCCTCGACCTCCACCAGAATCCCGCGTACTGCGACCTCGTGAACCATCCGGCCGGGCTCGCGGTCGGGTACTACCTGGCCTCCTTCCTCGAGGCCGTCTGGGTCCTGCCCGTCACCCGGCTCCTCGGCCCGGCCGCCGGCGTCTCCGTGTTCACCATCGGCACGTTGGCCACGGCGTTCTGGGCCACCACCCTGCTCGCGCGCTGGTGCGGCCTCGGTCGGGGGCCAGCCGTCCTCGCCGCCCTCGCCTGGGCCTTCGCCCCACACTACCTCGGATTCCTCATGGGGGGCTCGCCCGAGAACCTGTCCACACCCTGGGTCCCCCTGTGCCTCCTGGCCAGCCTCGCCCTGGTCGGACTCCCCGGGCCCGACGGGCCCCGGGATCCTCGCGCGGAGGCCATCGCCCGCTGGCGCACCCCCGCGCGCCGGGCGCTCCTGGCGGGGGGCGTGGCGGTCACGCTGCTCCTGCAGGCCCTCACCACGTGGTACGGGGGGCTCACGCTCGGGATCGTGGCGGGGGGCGTGCTCCTGGTGGGCGCCTGGGCCCGCCGGCGCGACGGCTTCGGGGGGGTGGGCGCGCTGCTCCTCGGGCTCCTCACCGGGACGGCCGGGGTGGCCCTCGGGGCGCACTTCCTGCTCCCCGCGCAGGAGGAGCCGCTCGGGCTCGCGCTCCACATCCCCGTGAGTACCGAGCTCTCGTGGCTCTGGGCGACCTGGAAGCGCGACCAGCCGGAGAGCGTGCTCTACGCGTCGTCCACGCTCTGGCTCAACCACCACCTGATCCTCACGGTGGTCGTGCTCGCGCTCCTGGGGGGACGCCGGCGCGGCGGGCGGATCTGGCTCCTCGCCTCGCTGCCGTTCGTCGTGGACCTGGTCGTGCCGCAAAGCCTCGTCGGTCGCCTGCGGATCCCGACCTGGGGCGAGGGGTCGACCCTCCACGTGATCGTCACCATGCTGGCGATGCACGCCGAACGGCGCCTGGGCACCCTCCACCTGTTCCTCGGCCTGGCCGCGGGCCACGGGCTCGCCTGGCTCGCGGACGCCGCGCGACGACGGCAGGGACGCACGCTCGCCGCCGCGGTCGTCGCGGTCGCCTTCGCCGCGTGGGGAGCCGAGTCCGTGTGGCTCGGGCCGGTCCGCCTGCCCGTCGCCTCGTTCGAACCGGTGTCCCCGCCGCACTGCGGTTGGCTCGCCGCCCAGGGCGGCGGTGCGGTCATCGACCTGCCGCTGCGGGTCCGCCGGGCGAGCCGGGGCGCCCCCCCGCGCGACAGCGACGCGATCGAGGCCGCCATCAAGGCGCTCCGCAGCCGGTACCTCTTCGAGCAGACCCTGCACGGGCTCCCGGTGCTCGCCGCCATCGGTACGCGCCTGCCACTGCGCCTGGAGGACCTGCCCATCCAGGACCCCCTGCTGTCGGGCCTCGCGATCATCGGCACCCCGACCGAGGGGCTCCACCTGTCCGTGCGCCGCGGGTGGACCCCCCATCGACTCGCCTCCACGGGGTTCCGCTGGGTCGTGCTCCACCGGGACCTCACGGAAGGGACCACCGGTCCCGAGATGGAGGCCGAGCTCCGGCGGCTGCTCGGGGATCCGGTGGTCTTCGACGACGCCCTCGTCTTCCGGATCCCCGACACCCCCACCGTGTCCGCCGGTTCCTGACGCGGGACGCGGCTACCGAGGCTCCGGGGGCTTGCGCAGCGCCCGCCCGTCGAGGGGGCCGGGCCGGCGGACGGGCGGGGGCGCGGGCGACACCTCGGCCGGCTCCGCATCGCGGAGCGCGCGCGGGTTGCGCGCGTGGCGCAGGGCCTCTTCCATGGAGATCAGGCCCTCCCCCACGAGATCCTGCAGGGCGGCGTCCATCGTGATCGACCCGTCCCGGCGCGACGCCTCCATGATGCCGTAGGCCTGGTGCATCTTGTTCTCGCGGATGAGCGTCCGGATGGCTGCGTTGACGGCCAGGATCTCGAAGACGGGCACCCGCCCGGCCCCATCCTCCCGGGGGAGCAGCCGTTGGGAGACCACGCCCAGCAGGCCGGCCGCGATCTGGGTCCGGACCTGGGCCTGCTGGTGGGCCGGGAAGACGTCGACGATGCGATCCACGGTCTGGACGGCGTCGTTGGTGTGGAGCGTGGACAGCACGAGGTGCCCGGTCTCGGCGGCCGTGATGGCGGCCGAGATGGTCTCCGCGTCGCGCATCTCGCCCACCAGGATGACGTCGGGGTCCTGGCGGAGGATGAACTTGAGCGCCGCCGCGAAGGACCGGGTGTCCGCGTGGACCTCGCGCTGGTCGACCGTGGCCAGGACACCCTCGTGGACGTACTCGATGGGGTCCTCGATGGTGAGGATCCGGCAGGCCCGGGTCCGGTTGATGCGGTCCACGAGGCAGGCGAGGGTGGTGCTCTTGCCGGAGCCCGTGGGTCCCACCACGAGGAGGAGCCCCTGGGGCCGCGTGCCGAGTTCGAGGAGGAACTCCGGGATCCGCAGCTCGGGGGCCGAGGGTACCTCGGAGGGGATGGCCCGAAGGGCGGCGGCCATGCGGCCTCTCTGGAAGTAGGCGTTCACCCTGAATCGACGCCCGTCTCCGAGGGCCAGCGCGAAGTCCACCTCGCGCTCCAGCTCGTACTGCTCCCGCCGCCGCGCGGAGAGGATGGAGAACAGCAGCATCCGCACGTCGGCGTCCGAGAGCGGGCGGGTGCCCAGCGGCGCGAGCGCGCCGGCGAGGCGCAGCATGGGGGGCCGGCCCGCCGCGAGGTGGAGGTCGGAGGCCCCCCGCTCCACGGCCACGCCGAGGAGGCCCTGCATGTCGAAGCCCACGGCGGAGCGGCGGAAGTCCTGGCCGCGGAATCCATCCACGCCGGTGGTCATGCCCCGGGCCCAGAGGGCGAACTCGTCGGGATTGGATGCGTGGGCCAGACCCGCGGCCTCGGTGATGCGGCCCTCCCTGAGGAGGCTCAGGAGGGACTCGTTGAAGGAGCACATGCCGGGCCCGGGATCGGACCGTACGAGGTCGAGGAGGTCGCCCACCCGCTGGTCTCGGATGCAGGTGGCCGCCGCGGGGGAGCTCGTGAGGAGTTCCACCGCGAGGACGCGGCCCCGGCCGTCCGCGCGGGGCAGGAGGCGCTGGGAGAGGACCCCCCGGAGCGCGAGCGAGAGGTCGAGGGCCGCCTGGGCGCGTTGATCCTCCGGGAACCACCCCAGGAGGCGGTGGAGGGTCTGGCTGACGTCCACGGTGTGGAGGGAGGCCAGCACCATGTGGCCGGTCAGGGCGGCCTGGATCACCACCTCGACGGTCTCCCGGTCCCGGATCTCGCCCACCATCACCACGTCGGGACTCTGGCGGACCACCTGCCGGAGGGCGGCGTGGAAGGACGGGGTGTCCGTGCCCACCTCCCGCTGGGTCACCCGGGCCTGGACGTCGGTGTGGACGAACTCGATGGGATCCTCGATCGTGACGACGTGGACGGGTCGCGTCCTGTTGAGGTGGTGGACGATGGCCGCGAGCGTGGTGCTCTTCCCCGAGCCCGTGGCGCCGGTGACGAGGAGGAGGCCGCGCAGCGGCTCGAGGAACGCGGTGAGGGCCGGGGGCAGGCCCAGGGCCTCGAAGGTCAGGGCCCCGGAGGGCAGGGCGCGCGCCACCAGCGTGAGAACGCCCCGGGCTCGGGCGACCGCCAGCCGCACGCGCCGTCCGCCGATCGAGAGCCCCACGTCCAGGCCGCCCTCCGCGTCGAGCCGGGAGTGGAGGTCCGCCGGCAGGAGGGCGTCGACGGCCGCGCGGATCTCGTCCTCGGTCACCGCGGGCTGGTCGAGGGGGAGGAGGCGGCCGTCCACCCGTACGGCCGGCGGTCGCCCCGGCGCGATCAACAGGTCCGATGCGCGGGCGGATTCCATGGCACCGAGGACGGCAACGATCCGGGAGGGGGGCATCGGGGGCTCCGGCGAGCGGGACCGGGCGCAGCCTAACGCCCGGGTTCCGGCGGAACCCCTCCGCAGGCCGCCGGGTTACCGCCCCTGCCCGGAGGTCCCATGCTGCCCGTCCTGCTCCTCGCCGGCCCCCTGGTGGCCGCGGCCAACGGCTTCTACCACCCGGACGACGTCGCGACGGCCTCGGCCCTCTTCGGTCGGGCCGCCGAGGCGTCGACCCGGGCCTTCGACGCCGCCCAGGCCGACCTCGATCGCGCCTCGGACGCGCTGGTGGCCCTGGATCGGAACGCGGCGCTCCTCGGCGGGCACGCTCCGGCCGGGTTCGAGGCGTACGCCGTGGCCCTCAGGCGGGAGGGGGCCGCGGGCCGTGCCTCGGTCCAGTCCTTCGTGGACGGTCTCGTCACCGGCTTCGAGGCGGCGTTCCGCGCGGCGCTCGATCGGGCCCTGCCGGTCGTGGCCGGTGGCCGGCCCACCGTGGAATGCCATGCCGGCCGGGGTGGGCCGCCGGGCGGCCCGGTCATCCCCGGTCGGACCCGCTGCCCGGGCATCGACCTCAACGCCGGCCTGGCGCGGGCCATGGACGCCGATCCGATCCTCCGGGCCGAGGTCGACCGGCTCCTCGCGGCACCCTGGCCCGGCTTCGCGCTCGAGGGCGCCGTCCAGCCCGTCGTGCCCCTGACGGGATCCGCCGCGTGGATCCGCATGGACGCCGTCGTCGAAGCGCTGGTGGCCCGGGACATGGCCGCGATCGAGGCCGCCGACCGCACGGCGCGCGAGCCGCTGGAGGCCGACATCGCGGAGGGGGACGACACCTCCCGGCGCGTCGCGCTCGCGGAGGCCAGGGCCCTGCGCGCCCACTACGAGGCCGCCATGGCCACGCTCGGCGGTCGCCTGCTGGACGCCCTCGCCGAGGCGCTCCGGCGAGCCGGAGGCGCTCCCCCCGCCGTGGGTCTCTGTCCCAACCCGGTGGCGCTGGGCGGCTGCCCGGGCCCGGACGTCACCGAGGGGGTCCTGCCCCTGCTCCTGGCCGATCGCCGCCTCCGAAGGGTGCTCGGGGCCGACCGGGACGCCGGGGACGGGCCCCCGTCCTCGGGATAGGGCCTTCCCCCGGAGACCGCGGCATGTCGATCGGGTCGCGCGCGATGGAGTGCCTGGGCCACGCCTGGGCCCGGGTGGAGGCCCTCTTCTGGCGCCTCGTGCGCCGCTTCCGCCACCGGCCCACGGACCTCGCCGCCGAGGCGCGGACCCTCCTCGAGGCGGGGGCCCGACAGCTCGGCGAGGAGGCCCGCGCGCTGGGCGAGGAGGCTCGGGAGATCGGACGCGAGGCGGCGGCCCTGGCCGAGGCGCTCTGGGACCGCCTGGAGGACCTGCCGCTCGCACCCTCGGCCTTCCGCATCTCGCCCGTCCGGAACCAGTTCTACGGCCACGGTGCCTTCATGGGCGCCGCCCCCGCGCTCCTCGCCGACACGCGGTGGCGCCGGATCCTCGCCTTCCTCATGCCCGATGTGTACGCCGACATCGAGGAGGCCGTCCGCTCGGGCGAGGGGCCGCCCCGGTTCATCCCGATGTTCGAGAACAACCCCGTGATGTGCGCCTTCGGGGTGGTGCGCTCGTTCGCCAGCCGCCTGGACGAGGCCTCGGATCCCGGCGACCTGGCCGGCATGGAGTGGGACGTGTTCGTGGACGGGGACCTCGTCGAGGCGCTCGAGCGCGCGGAGCCGGCGGAGCGGCCCGCCCTGCTGGCCCGCATCACGGACGGCCTCGTCATCGCGCACGCCTCCAGCGCCGACACCGTCCAGGAGGCCATGGGGATCTGCCAGTACCGGGACGTCCGCAAGACCCGCAAGACCCACCTGGGCGGCGTGGAGTTCGCAGCCTGGCTCGACCTCTTCGCCCGCTCGCTCGAGCTGGACCGGGTTCCGGACCTGGACGGAGCCATCCGGGCCATGGCACGCGAGGACCGGGTCGTGTCGGAGGAGCAGTGCGTCGCCGGGACCTTCGCCTCGCCCCGGCCGCCGCGGGCCGCGGTGGAGGCGTTCCAGGCGGTGACGGGCCGCCGCCACCTCTCCATCGTGCTGGAGATCAAGTCGCTGCGCAGCACCCCCGCCTTCCTCGGGGACCTCGTGGCCGAGCTGAACCGGCGCGGTCTGCACGTGGCGGCGGTCTGCGCCTTCCTCCTCGACGAGATCCGCGGCGTGTCCGGCATCTCCCAGGAGGTGGACGGCGAACGCCTTCCGGGTCCGAGGGAGATCCTCTTCTTCCACTACGCCGGGGACCTCCAGCTCGCGTGCGATGCCGGCGAGGTGCCCGCCGGGCAGGCCGTGCTGTTCAACGGCGCCAGCCTCCTCCAGGCCGAAGAGGGCGAGGAGAACGGCCCCTCGGCCTACCGTGTGAAGGAGGACGTGGTGGCCGACCTCGCCGAGTACCGTGCCCGGCACGACCTCCAGGTGGGCCTGTACGTGCAGGAGGGCGACTGCGACGAGGCCGCCGCCGGCCTGCTCTCCGACCTGGTGGGCCGCGAACCGTCCACCTTCCGCCTCGGGTTCGCGTGGGGCGGCCTGCGGGACGAGGTGGCCATCGGACGCGCCGGAAGCCCGCGCCTGGGCTACGGCGCCCAGCGCAGGCTCGGGATGCTGGGCAAGGCACGGCAGTGGCGCGTGGCCTCGGCCTCGCCCGCGCCTCGCCCCGTCCCCACCACCGTCCCCACGAGCGCCGTGTCCGGATCCCGTCCCCCGCTCATCCTGGTCCGGCCCTCCGGCCCGGAGATCCGCGTCGATCCATCGGCTCCGCCCACGGGCGTAGAGGGGCCCCGGGGCTCGCTGCTCTCGTGGCTGCTCTCGGCGGATGTTCCGGTGGAGCACGCCTGCGGCGGCGTGGGCGCCTGCGGGACCTGCCACGTCCTCGTCCGCGGCCCCCTCCCCCCCGCCGACGACGACGAGGAGGACATCCTCGACAAGGTCCCCGGCACGCGGCCCACCTCGCGGCTGGCCTGCCGGTGCATGCCCGACGGGCGTGGCGACCTGGAGGTCGAGATCCCCTCGTGGAACCGGAACCTGGCGCGCGAGCGCGGGTGACCGTCCCGGCGCCCGGCCCCGGACGGGCAGGATAGGGAGGGAGCCCGGATCCCCCCCGGGACGGAGGCACCCGTGCAGAAGGCCCTCATCGCCCGCGGCATGCGCGACTTCCTCCCCGACGCCATGCGCCGCCGCCGGCGCGTGATCGAGATCCTGTGCGAGGTGTTCGAGCGCTTCGGCTTCGAGCCCGTCGAGACCCCCGCCCTCGAGCGCCTGGAGACCCTCGAGGGCAAGTACGGCGACGAGGGCGATCGGCTGCTCTACCGCGTGCTCAAGCGGGGCGGGGGCGGCGACGAGGGCGAGTCCGACCTCGGCCTGCGCTACGACCTCACCGTGCCGCTCGCCCGGCTGGTGGCCATGAACCCGAGCCTCCCGCTCCCCTTCAGGCGCTGGCAGATCCAGCCGGTCTGGCGCGCGGATCGCCCCCAGCGCGGCCGGTTCCGGGAGTTCCTCCAGTGCGACGTGGACGTGGTCGGCTCCGCCTCGCCCGTCGCCGACGCCGAGTGCCTCGCGGTCGTGGACGCCGCTCTGGGGGCGCTGGGACTGGGCGCCTACGCGATCCGGCTCAACCACCGGGGGATCCTGCGGGCCATGGCCGAGCTGGCCGGGGCGGGCGACCGCGAGCCCGAGGTGCTCGTCGCGCTCGACAAGCTCGACAAGGTGGGCCGCGAGGGCGTGGAGGCCGATCTCGCCGCCCGGGGGCTGCCGCCCTCGGCCGCGACCGCCCTCTGGTCCCTGCTCGACGTCGTGCCCGCCGAGGCACCACCCATGGAGGCGCTCGCCGCCGTCGAGCCCGTCCTGCCTCCCGAGGGCCGCGCGGCCGTGGGCGAGCTGGCCCGCGTCCTCCGACACGCCGTGGACCTCGGGCTGCCCGAGGGTCGGATCCGCTTCGATCCCTCCCTGGCCCGTGGACTCGACTACTACACCGGTTCGGTCTTCGAGACCGTGGTGGTGGCCCCGCGCATCGGATCCATCTCGGGCGGGGGCCGGTACGACCGGCTCGTGGGGATGTTCCTCGGGCACGACGTCCCGGCCGTGGGGGTGAGCCTGGGGCTCGAGCGGATCCTCGCCGTCCTCGAGGAGCGGGGGTCCGCCGGGGGGGAGGCCCCGGCGGTCCGGGTGCTGGTGGCGGCGCTCGACGAGGCCTGCCTGCCCGCAGCCCTGCGTGCCGCCGCCTGCTTCCGGGCGGCCGGCCACGCGGCGGCGGTCTCGCCGGAGCCGCTGCCATTGAGGAAGGTCCTGCGTCAGGCGGACCAGCGACGCATCCCGTTCGCCGCGGTGGTCGGGCCCGACGAGGCCACCGCCGGGACCGTGTTCGTCCGGCGCCTCGCGGACGGTGTCCAGCGCACGGAGGCCGCCGGAGATCTCGTCGCCTGGCTGGGTGCGTCGGAGCCCCGGTCCACGGGATAGGGTGGGCACACGGCGGGCGTGCCGCCGGGAGGTCGCAGTGCAGTACTTCTACTCACGGGAGCCGGGATCCGAGGGCTGCATCGTCACGGGAGAGGGGGAGGCGCCCGGGCTCGCTCTGTCCGACCTGCTCGATCGGGGGCGACCGCCGCTCAAGGCCGCCGTGGAGGTGGGGGCGGCCCTGGCGGACATCCTGTCCGTCGCCATCGAGGACAAGGTCGTCCACGGCGATCTCGCGCCCGGAAGCGTGAAGGTGGACGAGGCCGGCCAGGTGGCGGTCGACGGCTTCGGCCCGGCCCGCTCGACCTCGCGCGCGCCCGAGCGGCGGCCGATCGGGCCGCCCACCGACGTCTACGGACTGGGCCTCGTCCTGCATGCACTGCTGGCCGAGACGCCCATGCCCGACCTCCCCCAGGAGGCCGACGCCCACGACGAGGCCGTCGTGGAGCAGATCCTCGGCATGGACTTCGGCGAGATGTCGGGCCGGCACTGGGTCCAGGACATCCGCTCGTTCCTCGCCCAGTGCATGGCCTGGGATCCGGGCGAGCGACCCGAGCCCCTCGACGTGGCGAACGTGCTGGCCGGCGTCGTGGCGCAGTGCACGGGGCCCGGCCTGCAGGACTGGGCCGCCCAGGCGTCGCTCGGCCCCGTCCAGCCCGAGCCGGAGGCCCCACCCCCGACGGAGGAGGCGCTCTCGGGCCCCACCCCCGCTCGCGACCCGCTCGAAAGCGGCCCCGCCCGGCGGGAAGCCCGTACCGCACCGTCGGCCAAGGGCGAATCCACGGCGTTCTGGAGCAAGGAGCGCATCAACGCCATGCTGGCCCCGGACGAGCCGGGAGCCCAGCCGGCCCCGCCGCCCCCGCCCCATGCCCAGACCTTCCAGCCGGCCGAGGAACTGCCCCGGGCCCGGCTCTACCGGCCATCCGAGACCCACACGCCTCCCAGTCCGGCCCCCGCACCGCCGCCCGGCGCGGCCCCGCTGCCCGCCAGGCCAGCCCCGCCCGCTGGCCTGAAGCCGGCCGAGGACCTGCCTCGGCCCCGATCCTACCCGCCCTCGCAGCCGCCACCGCCTCCGGCCATGGCCGCACCCCGCCCGATCCCGCCGCCGGCAGGCCCACCCATGCCCGCGCCTCCG
>JBFYZZ010000141.1:0-5423 GCA_041309225.1 Deltaproteobacteria bacterium
CTCGTCGGGGCCGCGGGCCTCGGCCCCGGCGCGGGCGTCGTCCGGGTGATCGGCCACCGCGACCGAGACCGCGATGCGGAACTGCCCGGAGATCTCGCGGGCCAGGGCCGCCGCCCCGACCGGCGAGATCGGCAGCCAGGCCTGCACCCGGACCTCGAGGGGATCGCGGCGCTCGATGCGGGCGGTGGGGCCGAGGCGCGCGGCGAGATCCTCGGCGAGGCTGGACGAGGCGCCGGGATCGGCGAGGGCCAGGGAGGCGCCGGGACGGGGGGACCGGAGCGAACGGGCCAGGGCCAGGGCCGCCTGGGGCACCCGGACGTGCACGAAGCGCGGCACCCCGGGGGCGGGGGTGGGGTCGACCGGCGCAGGGCCACGCCACAGGCCGCGGCGCCAGATCGCCCGAACCGTGCCCCCCACCCGCCAGCGGCCGCGATCGCAGGGAAGCCCGGAGGGGAGGCCCGAAAGCGAGCTCGTGGCGGCACGGCCGAGCATGGGATGGCCGGGGGTGCGGGGCTCCAGCACGGCCAGCCCGCGAGGGGGGGTGGCGTCGGTGCTCGGGGAGACGATGCAGAGGATGTCGGACGGCTGGAGCCAGGCCTCGGGGAGGTGGGCCTCGCCCTGGACCAGGAAGCCGCGCTCGCCCACGGGGACGGAGCCGTCGAAGGGCCGGATGCGGAACTCAGGGCGCGGGGGCGGGCGCTGGACCATCGCGGGATTCCCGATCGTGCACCCCTAGGATACCGTCCAGGCAGGCGACTGTCAGGACAGAAGTTGACCGTACTGCAATCGCGCAGTCAGGAATAGACCTCACGCCCGCAGGTGCGGCGGAAGGGGCAGGTGCGGCAGGTCGGAGCGCCCTCCGGAAGCATCGGAAAACGCGCCTGGGAGGCGAGGTTCCGCTCGGGATCGTCGAGCATGTCGCGCATGGCGGCGGCGCTGTCGCGGATCGCGAGGCGGGTGGCCTCGAGCGTGTGGTCGTCCACGCGGTGCTGCTCGCGGGTGCCCAGGCGCAGGTTCACGTGCATGGCCACGAGCCGGGAGGGCGGGACGCGGTAGCGGCGCTGACAGTACAGGCCGTAGACCCCGAGCTGCTCGGCGATCACCGCGCTGTTGTGCGCGCTGCCCGTCTTCCAGTCCACGATCACGCAGCCGCCCTTCCCGTCGCCGACGAGCGCGTCGAGCTTCACCCACACCGGGACGCCGTCGATGTCCACCTGTTCCAGGCTCTCCACCTCCATGAGCCGGTCGGGCACCTGCAGGAGGCGCCGGTAGACCGGCTCGGAGAGGAAGGCCAGGACCTGGCGGGTCACCTCCTCGACGGCGGCGGTCCAGGTCTCCGGCTCGACCGGCTCCCGGTAGTAGTGCTCCTGGAAGACGGTGGCCTTGCCCGAGGCCCGCAAGGACGCGCCGCTGGCGGAGTCCTCCACCTGGTGGGCGGCCCGGGCCCCGGTCCGCGCGAGGAGGGCGTCGGGTTGGACCGGCCGCCCTCGGCGGCACAGGGCGTTCAGGGCCTCCTCGGCGGCCTCGTGCACGAGGGTTCCGATCCACATCGGCAGCGTGGTCAGGCGCTTCTGGATCCAGACCTCCCGTACGGCGGGGGGCGCCGCCGGTTCCCACCCGCCCCAGGAGCCGTAGTAGACCAGGTAGTAGCGCCTCGGGCAGGTCTCGAAGACCCCCCGGCGCGAGTGGGACCAGGAGAACGTGTTCTGCAGGTCGGCCATGGACGCACGCCGGAGCCTATCCCACCGGGACCGCGGGGGGGCGCCCGGGTTACCAGCGTCGCCCGCCCCGCCCGGAGGATCGCCATGACCGCCCCCATCGCCCGTTGGATCCTGCCGCTCGTCGCCCTGGGGATCGGCCTGGCCGCCGCCACGGTCGGGTCGTCGCACGCCGAGGTCGCGACCCCGGCCGAGACGGGCGACCGTGCCTGCCGCACCTTCCCGATCACCGTGGACGACGGCCAGGGCGGGGCCTTCCTGACCTCGGACCGGACCGGGCCCGTGGGCGAGTGGGTGGGCGCCCGCCAGGACGAGGGCTGGCGCATGGACGTCGTGGACTACGAGATCGGCCAGAGGTCCACGGGATACCCCGAGCACCGCGTCATGGTCTGCGTCCGCCGGTAGGGTGGCGAGGGTGAGCGCCGCCCCGCTCGCGCTCGTGGGGGTGCCCTCGGCCCTCGCGGCTGAGGGGCACGCCTTCGCCGCCACCCTTCCGTGGTGGACGGTCCTGCCGTTCGCCGTCCTGCTGCTCTGCATCGCCGTCCTGCCGCTCGCCGCGCCCCACCTCTGGGAGTCCAACCTCCGAAAGCTCCTGGTGGCAGGTGCCTGCGCCCTGCCCGTCCTGGTCCTGGTGGGCTGGCACGTGGCGGCCCGCCCCACCGGCGCCGAGGCCCTGGGCCACCTGGGGCACGCCGTCCGCGAGTACGTCTCCTTCATCGCCCTGCTCGGCTCGCTCTACGTGATCGCCGGCGGCATCTTCCTCCGGGGCGATCTCCGGGCCACGCCGGCGGTCAACACCGCGTTCCTCGCGGTGGGCGCGGTGCTGGCCAACCTGGTCGGCACCACCGGCGCCTCCATGGTGCTCATCCGGCCCGTCCTCCGCACCAACTCGGAGCGCAGGAACACCCGGCACGTCCCCGTCTTCTTCATCTTCGTCGTGGCCAACCTGGGGGGGGCGCTCACGCCCATCGGCGATCCGCCGCTGTTCCTGGGCTACCTGCGGGGGGTCCCGTTCGCCTGGCCGCTGGTCCACGCCTGGCCGGCCTGGCTCCTGGGTGTGGGCGCCGTGCTCCTCGTGTTCTTCGCCCTCGACACCTGGTCCTACCGCATGGAGACCCCCGCGGCCCGGGCGGTGGACCGGATCCGGGTGGAGCCCCTGGGCCTGGAGGGATGGGGCAACCTCCTCCTCATGGGCGGGGTGGTGGCGAGCGTGCTCCTCCTGTCGCCCGTGGAGGGCGTCCACGACCTCCGGGAGTGGCACATGAGGGAGGCGGCCATGGTGGCCCTCGCCGGGGTGAGCCTCGTGGCCACCCCCCGTGCGATCCGCGTGCGCAACGCCTTCTCGTTCGGCCCGATCCTGGAGGTGGCCGCCCTCTTCGCCGGCATCTTCGTCACCATGGTGCCGGCCGCCCTGCTGCTCGAGGCCCACGGCGCCGAGATGGGGCTCCACGCGCCGTGGCACTACTTCTGGGCCACGGGGGCCCTCTCCTCGTTCCTGGACAACGCCCCCACCTACGTCACGTTCGCCTCGGTGGCCTGCGGCGCGCTCGGGCCCGCCGTCTGCGAGTCCGCCACCCGGTTGGGGGGCATGGCCGCGTCCGCCGAGGGCGCCCGGGTGCTCCTCGCCATCTCGGTGGGGGCCGTGTTCATGGGGGCCAACACCTACATCGGGAACGGGCCCAACTTCATGGTCCGGGCCATCGCCGAGGAGGCCGGCGTCCGGATGCCGTCCTTCTTCGGCTACATGCTCTGGTCGCTCGTGGTCCTCGTCCCGGTCTACGTGCTCGTCACCGCCTGCTTCTTCCGGGGATAGGCGCGCCTACGCGGGCAGCAGGTAGACCGGGACCACCTGCCAGGCGCCGTCCGGGAGCGGCGGCGTGGTGCTCGCGGGCGTGCCGGCGTCCACCCCCTCGCGGGTCCAGGCGTAGCCGAAGGTCCAGAGCTGGGCGGGATCGGGCAGCCGGACGTAGGCGCCGTACAGCACCTCGGAGGCGCCCGTCCAGCCCTGGGCGGCGAGCAGGGCCGCCACGTCGGGGTGCAGGACGCCGATCCCGAACTGGAAGCTCGCGGGCAGGGCTCCGTCCTTGCAGTCGCCCTCCTGCGGGCCGGGCACCACCTGCCACCACGCCAGCACGGCGTCGTCGGGGGCGGGCTCCGCCGTGAGGGACGCGACGGCCCAGGTGCCGCTGCAGACCTCGGGGAACCCCTCCGCCTCGGGCCCGAGCAGGGCGACCTGCAGGCTCGACTCGTCGGCCACGGCGCTGCCGTCCTCCACGAGCACCTCGGCCGAGAGGCGGCGCCACTCGGGCGGGGTCTCCTCCGACCCGGAGTCGCGGCCCGTGTCGGGGGGAGCGGTGTCGTCCCCGTAGAACGAGTCGCCGAGGGAGGCGCTGTCGTCGCCGTCGAACTCGGCCGCACAGGCGCCCGCCAGGACGGCCGCGAGGACGACCGCCGGGCGGAGGAAGGCCGGGAGGAGATGGGCGTGCATCGGCGGCTCCGTGGGGCCCTGACCCTCGGCCACCTCCTCCACTCTACCACGAAGGCGGACGGGAACGGCCTAGAAGATGCCGCTCCACATGTACCAGTTGCCCAGCAGGTAGTAGCCGTTGGCGCCGGTGGCCACGTCCACCGCGGGGACGAACTCCTCGTCGAGGATGTTCATGTCGGCGTCGACCGCGGTGGCCCAGCCGTACCCGATGGGCATCTCGGCCTGCTCCGCGAAGGAGCCGCCGTCCCAGTAGGTGTCGGTGCTGTACACGGCGTCGGCGATCATGTCCCAGTCGTCACCGAACGCATCCTCCATGTCCTCGGCCATCTCGTCCTCGATCGCGAAGACGGTCATCTCCCAGGCGGCCATGGAGGCGATGGCGTCCCAGGGATCGTCGCCGAACATGGCCGGGTCGAGGTTGTCGCACTCTTCCTGGTCCTGGATCTCGAGGCCCTCGAGCGGGACGCTCAAGTCGAGCGCCCAGTCGAACCACGCCTTGGGATCGCTGGTGCCGTCCATGCTGGTGACGGCGTAGTAGAGGTAGCAGGCGTACCGGGGATCGTAGTCCTCTTCCGGGTACTCCTCTTCGGCGAGCATGACCTGGAGGTAGGACGGGATCTCGTTGCCGTCGTAGTAGGCGGTGGCGAACTGGCCGTCCTTGACGCCCACGTGCGCCTCCCAGCTGAACCAGTAGGGCTCGAAGTAGTCCGGGTCCGAGTCGCCGTCGGTGTCGGTGTCGGCGTCGGCGTCGGCGTCGGTGTCGGTCTCGTTGCCGGTGTCGTCGGCGGTGTCGTCGCCGTCGCCGCAGCCGAGCGAGCACAGGCCGAGCGTGCCCAGGAGAACCAGGGAGAAGCGGGAAAGGGTCACGGTTCCTCCATCGTTTGGGGGGCTCCGGGATGGAGCGCCCGAGATCACCCATCACAGGCGAGCCGTTGCAGGCTAACCGAAGTCCCGGGCGGTGGCAACAGCGGATCCGCTGCGCCCGCCCGGGCGAATCTACGGGGCGGGCGCCGCCGCCGCGGCCGTGCGGTCGAGGTCGAGCCACCCGCGGGCGGCCTCGGCGCGCGGGCCGTTGGGGCCCAGGTCGAGGTACCGCTGGAAGGACTCCCGGGCAGCCGGCCACCGGCCCGGGCCCCGGCCCAGGAAGGCGCCCCGCTCGAACCAGGCCCGCGCCATCTCCGGGCCCGCCTCCACGGCCCGGTCGAAGGCCGCCGCCA
>JBFYZZ010000142.1:0-6745 GCA_041309225.1 Deltaproteobacteria bacterium
GCGGCAAGGCGCTCGCGCTGGCCGACGCCGGGGCCGAGGTCCACGCGCTCGACGTGCGGGCTTCTGCCCTCGAGGACCTCACCTGGCGGGCGTCGCGCGCGGGCCTCCGCGTGCGGGCGGACCTCGTCCGCCCGGACGGCCCCCTGCCCGTGCCCGCGAGTTGGGCCGACGCGGTGCTCGTGGACGCCCCCTGCTCGGGCTCCGGCACGCTGAGGCGCCATCCCGAGGTGCGGTGGCGGCTCTCCGAGGCGTGGATCGGGGAGCTCGCCGCCGCGCAGGCCCGCATCCTGGCCCGCGCCGCTCCCCTGGTCCGCCCCGGCGGCGCCCTCGTGTACGCCACCTGCTCGCTGCTCCCCGCCGAGAACCAGACCGTCGTCGCGGCGTTCACGGCGGCACACCCGGACTTCGCGCCCGAGGCGGCGCTGGGCGACGACGGTCGCCTCTGGCCCCACCGGGCGGGGACCGACGGCTTCTTCGCGGTCCGCCTCCGGCGGTCGCCGTCCGGCACGACCGTGCAGCACGGTCCGCGGCTCCAGGCGTTGGAGCCATGCTCCGGGCCATCTGGACAGCCCCGGGCCCCGGCGGCTAGGGGACGATCCCGCCCGCCGACGGAGGAACCGTGATCACCGCCTGGACCGAGGAGCGCCGGACCCGCCTCGCAGAGGTACGCCTCGGCGTGGCCGGCGCGGGCGGTCTCGGCTCCAACGCCGTGATGTGCCTCGCCCGCGCCGGCGTGCGCCACCTCGTGGTCGTGGACCACGACGTGGTCGAGGCCGCCAACCTGGATCGGCAGGCCTTCACGCTCGCCCAGGTGGGCCGCCCCAAGGTGGAGGCCCTGGCCGAGAACGTCGCGGCCGTGGCCCCCGGCTGCCGCCTCTCGACCCACCGCCGCCGGTGGGCGCCCGGCGACGCCGCGGCCCTCTTCGCGGGCTGCGCCGGGGTGCTCGAAGCGTTCGACCGGCCCGACGTCAAGGCCGCCCTGGTGGAGGACGTCCTGGCCCACCTGCCCGACGCCTTCGTGGTCTGCGCCTCGGGGCTCGCCGGAATCGGGGGCAACGACGCCCTGCGCACCGAGCGCCACGGCCGCCTCTGGGTGGTGGGCGACGGGCGCACCGCGGCCGGGCCGGGCGTCCCCCTGCTCGCCCCCCGCGTGGTGGCCGTGGCCGCCCTCCAGGCCAACCTGGCCCTCGCCCTCGCCCTCGGGGATCCGGAGGTCGGATGATCGTCGTCAACGACGTCGAACAACCGTGGTGCGAGGGCCTGACGGCCCTGGACATCCTGCGGGCGCTCGATCCCACCCTTCCCATCGCCGTGGTCCGCCTGAACGGCGTTCACCTCCCCCGCTCGGAGTGGGAGACCCGGCCCATCCGGGACGGCGACGACGTCCGCGTGGTCTACATCATCGCCGGCGGATAGCCGCCGGGTCTTCCATTCGAAAGCGAGGTCTCCATGCTGCTCGGCGAGTACAGGTACCAGAAGGGCGCCGTCCGGAGGGGCTACGCGGACCGCACGCTCCACGTGGACGTGGGCCGCCGGGTCGCCACCGAGAAGCCCGTCACCGAACGGATGAAGGAGACCTTCACCGGCGGGAAGGGGTTCGACCTGTGGCTCCTCTGGAACTCCACCCCCCCGCGCTGCGCCGCGGACGACCCCCGCAACGAGATCGTCATCTCCTCCGGGCCACTCGGCGGAACCCCCGTGTACCCCGGGTCGGGCAAGAGCATCGTCGTCGCGATCTCGCCCCTCACGGGGAGCATCATCGACTCCAACGTGGGGGGCTACTTCGGGCCCTTCCTCAAGTTCGCGGGGTTCGACGCCCTCGAGGTCCAGGGCGTCTCCGACGTGCCGATCCTCGTCGTCATCGACGGCGACGAGGGTGTGGTCCGCTTCCTCGACGGCTCCGACCTGCCCGACGACGCCTACACGCAGTCGGAGATCCTCCACGAGCGGTTCGGCGGCGCCGAACCCGGCAAGGTCTCGGTGGTCACCGCTGGCACCGCGGCGCGCCACAGCCTGCTCGGCTGCCTCAACTTCTCCTGGTACGACCGCCCCCGGAAGGCCATCCGCTACAAGCAGGCCGGCCGCGGTGGCATCGGGACGGTGTTCGCCCGCAAGAACGTCGTGGCCCTCGTGGTCGTGTACTCCGGCGGCTCCTACCTCGAGATGAACGCGCCCGCGGACATCGACCGGGTCCGGGCCGTCGGCAAGGCCCACTCCCGGGAGATCCGGGAGCTGGACCCCAAGCAGAACGAGATGGCGGTGCTGGGCACGACCCACCTCACCACCATCATGAACGACTACGACCTGCTGCCGACCCACAACTACAAGTTCGGCTCGCACGAGCGCGCCCCCGAACTGGGCGGCGAGGTCTACCGCAAGAAGTTCCACAAGGGCTTCGACGGCTGCTGGGTGGGCTGCGCCGTGGCCTGCGCCCACTGCGTCAAGGACTTCGAGCCCCGCACCGGCCCGTTCCGTGGGAAGAAGGTCTGGGTGGACGGGCCCGAGTACGAGACCGTGGCCGGGTGCGGCTCCAACCTGGGGGTCTTCGATCCGGACGCCATCCTGGAGATGAACTTCTACTGCGACGCCTACGGCCTCGACACCATCTCGTTCGGCACGGCCATGGCCTTCACGATGGAGTGCTTCGAGGCCGGGATCCTCGACACCGGGAAGACCGGGGGCCTGGACCTCCGCTTCGGGAACTGGGAAGCCGCCCTCGAGTGCCTCCACCAGGCGGCCCGGGGGGAGGGCTTCGGCGCCGTCTTCGGCCAGGGCATCCGGCGCATGAAGCGCCACTTCGTGGAGCACTATGACGCGGATCCGGCGTTCGTCCATGACATCGGCATGGAGGCCAAGGGCCTGGAGTTCTCCGAGTACATGACCAAGGAGAGCCTCGCGCAGCAGGGCGGCTACGGGCTCGCGCTCAAGGGACCCCAGCACGACGAGGCGTGGCTCATCTTCCTCGACATGGTCCACAACTTCATGCCCACCTTCGAGCAGAAGGCCGAGGCGCTCCACTGGTTCCCGATGTGGCGCACCTGGTTCGGCCTGAACGGCCTGTGCAAGCTGCCCTGGAACGACATCGTGCCCACGGACAACAAGCAGACCCCCGAGCCCGCCAAGGTGATGCAGCACGTGCGGTGGTACGCCGAGTTCTTCTCCGCCACCACCGGGCGGGAAGTGGGGCCCGACGACCTCGTCGCCATGAGCGAGAAGGTCTACAACTTCCAGCGGATCTTCAACCTGAGGCAGGGTTTCGGGCGGCGGGAGCACGACGCCATCCCCTACCGGGCCATGGGACCTGTCACCGAGGAGGAGTACCTCTCCCGCCAGGAGCGGTACGACAGCCAGCTCCGCGCGACCTGGGGTGTGAACCCGGAGGCCATGACGCTCCCAGAGAAGATGGCCTTCCTGAGGCAGAAGCGCGAGGAGCGCTACGCGCAACTCACGGACGCCGTCTACGCCCGGCGCGGCTGGACACCCGACGGCGTGCCCACGCTCGCCACCGTCCAGCGGCTGGGGATCGACTTCCCCGAGGTGGTGGAGACCATCGCCCCCCACCAGGTCTGAACGTCCCGGAAGGGCCCGACCGGGCACGACGGGCCTCGATCGTGCTACCTTCGCGCCCGTGCGAACGTGCTTCTCCGCCCCGATCGTCCTCGCGATCACCTGGGTGGTCGCCTCCGAGGCTCGAGCCGCTCCCCACGACGCCGTGGCCCGGCTCGAGGGGTGCGGACCGCCGGCCATGGCCGCCCTGGTCGCCACGGCGGGCGTGTCGGGCGTCCAGGCGATCACCGCCCGGGCCCCGGTGGTGGACGGCGCCGGGGCCGCCTGCACCACGCCCGTCCTGGTCCTGCCCGGTGGGCGGGGACGACTCGCGGCCCGGGTCCACGTCTGGGACGCCGACCTGGCCCTGCTGGAGACCGTCCCCGACCAGCCCATCCCACCCGACCTCGACGCGCTCGCCCTGCCGGACGCCCCGGCGGCGGCCTTCGCCGCCCGGCTCGTGCACGCCCTTGCGGGCGTGGATCCCGCGGGCCGCGTCCACGTCCGCCTGGGGACCCTCGACGCGCTCGACCCCGTCCGGGGCACCTTGACCTGGTCCGACCCCCTGGGCGAGGAGCCGCTCCCCGGCACCCCGCTCGTCGCGGACGACGGGCTCCTCCTCGGCGTCCTGGGGCAACCGGCCGCCGGCGACGGGGCCCGGTTCGTCTCGGGCGTGGCCGCCCGCGCCCTCGTGGACCAGGTCCACGAGATCGGCACGCCCACGGCGTCGGGACGGACCGGCGTCTGGATCGCCCACCCGCTCGGGCCCGCGGGCGAGCAGGCTTTCCGGGACGCGGTCCGAGCCATCCGGCAGGAGCTCCTGAAGATCGGCCTTGACAGCTCCACATGGGAGATCCGCGACTTGGGCCGCCTCCCCGAGGGGCCACCCGGGACGTGGCTCCCGTCGCTGCGTCGCGAGGGGGCCACCGTCCGGGCGTCGATGGTGGTCGCGCTCGGCGCCCCCCGGCCCGGGGACGAGCCGCCCCCCATGCTCCTGCTGGGCATGGCACGGCCGCCCGCGTACGGCGACGCGGCCACCTGGTCGCAGGCCACGGCGGGTGCGTGCGGCGAGCGCCTGCTCCACCTGCCCGGCCGCGAGGCCGGGTTGCCGGACGTGGCCCGGGCCGTGGTCGCGCTGGCGGTGGCCGACCGCGTGTCCCCCTCCGAGGACCGGCGCCCGGACGACGTGACCCTCCGGCGGGCCGAGACCGATGCCGCCCGCCTCGCCCGGCGGCTCGACGCCTGGCGCGAGCGGGCGCGCGGCCGGCCGGAAGAGCGCGAGATCGACCGCACCCTCGCGGTCGTGCACGTCCTCCGGGGGCGGCTCCTCCTCGCTGCCGGGCCCTCCCGGGAGGACGGGACGCCGCTCCGGGCCCGGGACGCCCTCGAGGCCTTCACCACGGCCATGGATGCCCTCGATCCCGAGCGGGATCCGCAGGCCTGGCGCGACGCCTGGGACCTCGTGGCGGACGTGTGGATCACCCGGACCGACGCGGATCCCGCCATCCGTCACAAGGCCGTCCTCGACGCGCTCAGGGCCGGGAGCCTGGCGCCCGCGGGCCGGGAGGAGGAGGCCGGGCGGGACCTGGTCCACGCCCGGCTGCTCGCCGAGGTCGCGGGACCCGAACGCGGAGCCACGCTCGAACGGGCCCGGGTCCTCCTGGAGCGCGCCGTGGCCGGCCTGGATCCCGTCACCACGCCGATCCCGTGGGCCGTGGCGCAGGGATCGCTCGCCGCCGCCCTCCAGGCCCTGCCCGCCCCGGATCGGTCTGCCCGCTCCCGCGAGGTCATCGCCGCCGCCACCGCCGCCATGTCCGTCCTCCGACCGGACCTGCTGCCGTGGGAGTGGGCGGCGGCCCGCAACACGCTGGGCCAGGCCCTCCTCCTGGATCCGCACGGGGAACGGTCCACCAACGTCCGTCTCGCCATCCACGCCCACGAGAGCGCGCTCCGGGTGTTGGAGGATGCTCCCGTCGAGCGGGCCCGCACCCTCAACCTCCTGGGGATGGCCCTGCAGGCCGTCCCCGACCGCGAGCGCCCCGCCGCGCTGACCCGTGCCCGGGCGGTGCACCGGGAGGCCCTGCGCCTCCTCCTGCAGGAACGACGGTACGTCGAGTGGGCGATCACGCACCGCCTGCTCGCCGACGTCGTCCGCGCCCTGCCCGGCGAGGAGGGGCTGGCCGCCCTCGACGCCCTCGTGGAGGCCCATCAGCGCTCCCTGGACCGCCTGGATCGGCGGGCGCTGCCCGAGGCGTGGGCATGGACCCAGGTGAACCTGGGCAATGCCCTGGTGGACGACCCGCGCGGCGATCCGGGCCCCCGCCTCCGGCGCGCCCTGGCGGCCTTCGACGCCGCGCTCAAGGTCGCCGATCCGGCGACGACGGCCGACCTGTGGACCGAGGCCACGGCAGGCCAGGGCCGGGCCTGGCGGGCCCTGCCCGGCGGCGATCGCCGGGACCACCTGCAGCGGGCCGAGGCGGCCTTCCGCGCGGCGGCGGCCGCCCGCAGCCGGGAGGCGGATCCCGCGGGATGGGCGCGGTTGCAGGGGGAACTGCTCGTGACCCAGGCCTGGAGCCTCGCCCTCGACGGCAGCGAGCGCTCCCCGGGGAGCGCGGAGGCGGCGGGCCTGGTGGGTGACGCCTGCCTCCAGGAGGCCCTCCTGTCGGGCGACCAGCCCCTGTCGGCGGCCAGCCGCCTGCTGCTCGCACGGGCCGAGGCCGCCTACCAGCGCGCCCTCGAGATCGATCCCAACGACACCGACGCCCTCGACGGCCTGGCCCTGGTGCGCTGGTACGCGGGCGATGCCGCGGGCGCCGCCGAGGCGGCGACCCGCCTCGCGGCGCTCCTGCCCCAGGATCCCTCGGTGGGCGACAGCCTCCGCCTCTTCCAGTGGCGCGCCCGCGTGGCCGAGGACCCCGCCGACGTGGAGGCCTGGGCCGCCCTCGCGGCCCGTGACCTCGCCGAGGGACGCCCCGGCGACGCCCTGGAGGACTGGGCCCGCGTCCTCGCCCTGCGTCCCGCCGATCCCCAGGCGCTCGCCGGGTCGGTCCGGGTGCTCGCCGACCGGCAGGACGGGGACCAGGCGAGCACCCTCGTGGAGCGGGCCCTGGCCGCGGCCCCCGAGGATCCGGCGATCCTGGCCGTGGCCGCCCGTGTCTACCTCGACCTCGCCCCGGACCCGATGCGGGCCGAGGCCGTG
>JBFYZZ010000143.1:0-48348 GCA_041309225.1 Deltaproteobacteria bacterium
CAGGTCGGCATGCAGGGTGAGTGCGCCGCTCCTCGCTGCCTGGGTGACGTCGAGCGCAGCCGTCGCCGTCCCGCTGATGGGATTCACCAGGATCCGTGCGAAGTCCTCGATCACCGCGACCTCGTCGCGTGCGACGACGTGCCCGCTCTGTGCCCTCATGCGCCTCACGGCGACCTCGGGGTTCGTACCCGCCTGGATGAACTCCTGGTGTCCGGGCCGCGGGTTCTGCAGGGCGAGCAACCGCTGGATGGCCTGGACATTGTCCGCGACGATGTCCCTACCCGGCCTGAAGGTGGTCTCCTCGTCGCTCCCCCGCTCGACATCGCCTCCGTAGAAGATCGGGTAGACTCTCGTCTCGAGGCCTCCCTCGATGACGTCGTAGCCCGGCTGGCTCGAGGCGCTCCCATCGCCGTACTGCCCGTACTGCTCGGCGAAGCGGGCGAAGTTCTTCTCCAGGTAGGGAGCCCACATGGCCGCCTGGTATCGGTCCGTGCGTTCGACGAAGAGCCGGTCGTCGAGCACGTTCGCCGTCCATTCCGCGCGCTCGGGCGAGTCGGCGACCCTGAAACCGCTCGCCCGCAGGCGGTCCGTGGACACCCCGTGTGCGTCCGCGATCATGGGCAGTTCCGTGTTGGTCGTCACCGTGACGGGCGTCCAACGGTTGGTGCCCGAGTCCTTGTGGAAGAAGCGGGTACTGACGGAATCGGCGGTACGCGACATGATGGAGACGATGACGGCCGGATCCCGTTCGACGAGGGACAGGACCACCGAGAGGAAGTAGCAGCTGCCGATGCCGCCCTGCCGGACGTCGGCCGCGTCGGGGCCTTCGCCGATGTAGAAGGCATTCTCGACCGGCTCCGGGCTCACGATGGGATCGGAGGTGGTGCCGGTCTGCTCGGTGATCGCCGTACCCTCCTCACCCTCCGCCTCGGTGTAGAGGTCGGTCTCCGCAGGGACCTGCCCGACCTGCACGACGAGCGGACTGTCGGGCCCGTGGACCACCTCCACGCGCTTGTTGACCGTCTGAGTCTCGGGCCAGTGACCGGACGGAGCGGGGAGCGGCTCGCCCTCGTAGATGTCCACCTGGGTTCCGTGTCGGATGGACGGCTGTCCAGGCGTCGTGCCCGCCTCGCTCCGCGGCTCCCCCGTGAGCGTCGCGGGCTCGCCCGTCCGGGCGACCACGCCGGTGTCCGGCGCGCTGCCGACCGTGTCCTGCAGGGCCTCCACGTCGGATCGGATCGCAGCCTCGGAGGCCCAGGCGGGCAGGTCCGGGGACGGGGGGGTCGCGCGGCCGATCCGGGCGGCCGCACCCTCCGCTTCCCGCTCGAACGCGTCCGAGGGGCTGGAGACGTCGAGCCCCTCCCCGGCCGCCGTGGGGAGGCGGTGCTCGTCGTCCTGGACCACGTGCTGGAGCTCGTGCGCGAGCAGCGCCTCGCCCTCCCGGTCCTCCGGGTTCCACGACCCCCGGCCGAAGAAGACGTGGCTGCCCATCGTGAACGCGCGGGCCTGGATCGTCTCGGCGGCCTCCTCGGCGGCCGGACCCGCATGCACCTGGACGTGCGAGAAGTCGTGACCGAACGCGCGCTCCATGCGCTGCCGGACCACGGGGGGGAGCGGCCGGCCGGCCACCTGCCGGGCCGATCGCACCGCCTCGGGCTCGTCCACGAGGCCTCCGTCGGACAGGTCGCCGGTCGCCTCCATGCGGTCCCGCATGGCGCGGAGGGAGGCCGTGCCGGGCGTGACCTCACGCGCGTCGACCCCCGCGATGCCCAGGCTGAGCGCGTCCACCGAGGCGGCCACGAGCCCGTCCGCCGGGACGCCGGCGAGGGCGGCGCCGAGAGCGCGGTTGCCCACGGCGTCGTGGACCCGGCGGGCAGCCCGTGACGCCGGCTCGGGCCCCTCGGACGCCGGTCGCACGCCCTCCCGTCGAGACGGGGCGACCACCGGCTCGAGGGTCGACGACAGGGATCGGGCGGCCTTGCGGGGGGTGCGTTCGCGTGTGGGAGCGGACATGACCTGGCCTCCCGGGAGCCGGGCGAGAGGATCCTACCACGGCGGGGCGGCCCGGCCTCGGGTGCGCACCCCGCGGGGACCTTCCCCCCCGGAGGCTGGCCTGGTTATCCTCGGTCGGCACCACCGCTTCCCGCCGGCCCGGGGAGGCCCCATGTTCCGCTCCAGGATCGCCGGCCTCGGCATGCACGTTCCCGACGAGATCGTCCGGAACGAGGATCTCGCCTCCCTCATGGAGACGAGCGACGACTGGATCGTCCAGCGCACCGGGATCCGGCAGCGCCGGTTCGCCCCGGCTGGCGTCTGCACCTCGGCGCTCGCCGTCCCGGCCGCCGAGGCCGCGATCGCCGACGCCGGGATCGCGCGGTCCGACGTGGACCTCGTGCTGTTCGCCACGCTCTCGCCGGACTTCCACTTCCCGGGCACGGGCTGCACGTTCCAGGCTCGGATGGGCCTGCCGGGCGTGCCGGTCATGGACGTGCGCAACCAGTGCACCGGGTTCCTCTACGCGCTGGCCACGGCCGACGCCTTCGTGCGCATCGGCACGTACCAGAACGTGCTCGTGGTCGGGGCCGAGATCCACTCCCACGCCCTCGACTTCTCCACCGCGGGCCGCGACGTGGCCGTCCTGTTCGGGGACGGCGCGGGCGCCGTGGTGGTCACGCGGGCCTCCGAGGAGGACGGCCGGGGCATCCGCTCCGTCCACCTCCACGCCGACGGGCGCCACGCCGACGCGCTCCGCCTCAGGGTCTGGGACATCAGTCGCAAGCCCTACCTCCAGCACCAGGGCCAGGTGGGGGTGGTGCCGCCCGAGGAGCGCTGGCCCGAGATGAACGGCCGCGAGGTGTTCCGCCACGCGGTCGAGGGCATGACCTCCTCGGTGCGCGAGATGCTCGCCGCCAACGGCCTCGCATCCTCCGACATCGACCTGCTCGTCCCCCACCAGGCCAACATGCGGATCTCGGAGCTGGTGGCCCGACAGCTCGGAATCCCGCCCGAGAAGGTGGTCCACAGCATCGTGGACTACGGCAACACCACCGCGGCGTCGATCCCGATGGGCCTGTTCCTGGCCCGCGAGCAGGGGCGCCTGCGACCCGGCATGCGGGTGGCCCTCACCGCCTTCGGCTCGGGGTTCACCTGGGGCTCCGCCCTGGTCGTGTGGTAGGACGCGCCCGCGCAAACCCTCCCGGGCTCGCGGGACACCCGTCGTGCGGCTATGACCCATGGCCGCGGGCGGCCGGCCCGCACGGAGGACCCATGCTCGGTCGCATGCTGCTCACCTGGCGGACCCTCGGCCGCACCTTCGGCGCCTGGTTTGCCCCCCTGTTCACGGGCCTCGTGGTGATCGGGCTCAGGATCGTCGTGGCCGTGGGCATGGCCCTCGACCCGCTGTTCTTCCCGAGCCTGCGCCGCACGCGCGTGGACCGCCCGGTGGTCATCGTGGGCAACCCCCGCACGGGCACCACGTTCCTCCATCGCTTCCTCGACAAGCAGGGCGTGGCCGTGGGCTGCCAGCTCTGGGAGATGCTCGTGCCCTCCCTCACCCTGCAGTTCCTCGTCCGCCCCTTCCTACCGCTGTTGGAGAAGGTGAGCCCCGCGCGCCACCACCCGGCCGCCGTCCACAAGACCAGCATGACCGCCGCCGAGACCGACGACGCCGGCATGTTCTTCCACTTCTTCGACGGCTTCTTCCTCTACGGCTTCTTCCTCGCCTTCGCCGATGAGGATCTCATCGATCGGTTCGACCCCCGGAAGCACGGCACCTCCCCCCGCGACTTCGCGTACCTGGAGGCGGTCTGGCGTCGGGTGCTGGTGGCCCGCAAGGGTACGCGCGTCACGGGCAAGCTCTTCTCCCTGGGGCCGCGGGTGAACGAGTTCCTGGCCCGCTTCCCCGACGCCCGCCTGCTCTTCATGCTCCGCGACCCGATGTCGTTCGTGCCCTCGGGCATGAGCCTCGTCACGGGCCCGCTCGACACCCGGTTCGGGTTCTGGCGCCTCCCCGAGGACGTGCGCCGCGCCTACCTCGATCGCCTCTACACCGGCTTCCTGCTCCTCAACCGCGCCTTCCACGACGACTGGGTGGCGGGACGCATCCCGCGCGACCGCGTGATGCTCGTCCACTACGACCGCATGATGGCCGACCTCGAGGGGCTCATGGGCGAGATGCTCGCCTTCATGGAGATCGCGCCCGACGCCTCGCTCGTCGAGGCCATCCGCAAGGAGGCCGAGAAGCAGCGCGCCTACAAGAGCGGGCACGCCTACGACCTGGCCCGGTTCGGGCTCGATCGGGACCGCATCCTCGAGGACTACGCCTTCTACTACGACACCTTCGGAGTCACCCGCCCGGCGCCCTGATCCGGAAGCCTCCCCTCCCCCCGCGGGTTCGAGCCCGCGGACTCCGCTCGGAGCCATCGTGGCCCTCCCGCTCCTCCTCCTCGCGGGCATCGCCCTGGCCATCCCCCCCGGCCTTGGCAACTGGAAGGTCCTCCAGACCGATCCCTGGTGGGTGGGGTGCACCCGTGTGAGCGGGGACTCCTGGTGCCGGTCGGAGGGCGAGATCGACGCGTCGCTCGATGCCGTCTACGGCATCGTGGGCAACATCGCGCGCTACCCGGGCGTGTTCAGGCGGATCGAGCGGGCGGATCTGGTCGAGCCGGACGTCGCCTGGATTTCGATCGGGATGCCCTTCCTCCTCGCGGACCGCGACTACGTGGCCCGCTTCACGAAGCGCAGGGACGCCACCTCGGCCGTGGTGGACTGGGTGCCTGCCGTGTCCGCGGTGGCGCCGCCGAGCCCCGACGCCGTGCGCCTCCCGCGGGCAGAGGGCCAGTGGCGCCTCGACACGCTGGGTCCAGCGCGCACGCGCGTGGCCTACACCTGGAACGGCGACCTGGGGGCCGACTTCCCGTCCTGGGCGCTCCATCGCGCCTGGACCACCCAGGGAGGCGAGGTCCTGGACTGGCTCCGGGACGCCCTGGCCCCACGATAGGGGACGCGGGAGGCACCCGCCCGTGGCCGTCCCGCCCCCCGCCCCGTTGGTGCGCCGTCGCCGGTCCTCCTGGCGGCTCCTCCCCCACGCCTCGGACGTGCGCCTCCGCGCCGAGGGCCCGGACCTCGGGGCGGCGTTCGGTGCGGCGGTCGAGGGCCTCGCCGCGGTCGTCGCGGGGGGGCGCCCGCCCGCCAGCCTGGAGGAGCGGGAGGTGGCGGTGGCGGGTGACGATCCCGGCGGCTTGCTGGTCATGCTCCTCGGCGAGTGCCTCTACCGCCTGGAGGTCGATGGCTGGCTGGCCTGCGGCGCCCGCGTTGCGTTCCCGGCGCCCGGCCGCTGTGCCGGCACGCTGCTCGGGCGCCCGTTCGATCCGGCCGCACTCGGCGCTGGCCGGCCCGTGAAGGCGGCCACCTGGCACGACCTCGTGGTCCGCACGGATGACGCCGGCGCGGTGGTCGAGGTATTGCTGGACCTGTGAACCTCCCCCGCGTCCCTCCCTCCGCCGTGGAGCGGATCGACCCCTGGCGGCTCCGGGTCCGGCCCTTCCACCCGGACATGCGGAGGGAGGGGCTCGTGTTCGCGAGCCGGAAGCTGTGGCCGTCCGTGCGGGACGACGGCACCCTGCTGCAGGTGGCCGGCGTGGCGACCCTGCCCGGCGTGGTGGGTCCCTCGATCGCCATGCCCGACGCCCACCAGGGCTATGGATTCCCGATCGGCGGCGTGGCCGCGACCTCGGTGACCGAGGGCGTGGTCTCGCCCGGTGGCGTGGGCTTCGACATCAACTGCGGGGTCCGCCTCCTCTCCTCGCGCCTGCCCGCCGAGGACGTCCGGGCCCGGATGGACGACCTGCTGGCCGCCATCGCGCGGCGGGTTCCCGTGGGCTTCGAGCGCACCCGGGACCGCCCCGGGACCGACCGTGCCATGGACCAGCTCCTCGCCGAGGGGGCCGCCTGGGCGGTCCGTTCGGGTTTCGGCCGACCCGAGGACCTCGACCGCACCGAGGATCGGGGCACCTTCACAGGCGCCGATCCCGGCGGCGTGAGCCCGAGGGCACGCGAGCGCGGCCGGGTCCAGGTGGGCACGCTGGGGGGTGGCAACCACTTCGTGGAGGTGCAGGCCGTGGCCGCCGTGGAGGACGAGGAGGCGGCCCGGGCCATGGGCCTCGCCCCGGGGGGCACGATGGTGCTCCTGCACACGGGCAGCCGAGGCCTGGGGCACCAGGTCTGCACCGATCAGATCGTGGTCATGCAGGGGGCCATGCGCCGGTACGGCATCCGGGTCCCCGACCGGCAGCTCGCGTGCGCCCCCGTCGACTCCGAGGAGGGCCGTGCGTACCTCGGGGCCATGGGGGCGGCCGCCAACTACGCCTGGGCCAACCGGCAGGTGCTGACCCACCTCCTCCGCGAGGCCTTCGCCGAGATCCTCGGCCGGGACGCCCACCTCGCGGTCGTCTACGACGTGGCCCACAACATCGCCCGGATCGAGCGTCACCAGGTGGACGGCCGACCCACCTCGCTCTGCGTGCACCGCAAGGGTGCCACCCGGGCCTTCCCGCCGGGCCACCCCGACCTCCCCGCCGGCGTCCGGTCCACGGGTCAGCCCGTGTTCATCCCCGGCTCCATGGGCACGGCCTCGTGGGTGCTCGTCGGCACCGAACGCGCACTCGCCGAGACGTGGGGCTCCGTCTGCCACGGCGCCGGTCGGACCATGAGCCGCACCGCCGCCCGTCGGGCCCGACAGGGCGCCGAGGTCCTGCGCGATCTCTCGGCGCAGGGCATCACGGTCCACGCCACGAGCCGCCGGGGCATCGCCGAGGAGGCCCCCGAGTCGTACAAGGACGTGGACCTCGTGGTGGACACGGTCGTCGGCGCCGGCCTGGCCCGCCCCGTGGCCCGTCTCGTCCCGATGGGCGTCCTCAAGGGCTGATCCGCCCTCAGCCGTCCGGCGTCGGTGCCCGGGAGGCGACGGGCGCCGTCCCCTCCCCGTTCAACGCGGCCAGCTGGTCGCGGTTGGCGAGGAAAGGTGGCTGGAAGGCGCCGTGGAGCCCCAGCGTGGCGTCCACCTGCCGGCGGGCCGGCTGGAAGGCCTCGATCACCCCCTCGGGGTCCGGATGCGAGAGGTCCACGTGGCAACGCTACACCCAGGGACAGGTGCGCCGGAAGTGCCGCCTTCGGGTTCCTCGGATCAGGATCTGGCCGAGCCCGGGTCCGGTGTCGGCGTCGCGGGACCGGGCGCGAGGGCCCGCCCGGGTTGACGCGGCCGGTCCCCATGGTGTACCGTCGGGCCGGGAGTGCGGTTTGTCCTCTATTCACGCCCACAACGTCCATAGTCACGCTCCACGCCGGCATCTCCCGATTCGTGTGCACCTCCCTGCTGCTCCCCCGTTCTCGCTCACGCGGCACGCACTGACGACCCACCGTCCACTGGCGAATCCCCAGCGGCTCGCTTTCGAGCCCGGCGGAGGACCCGCGCCCTGTGCGGGCCGGGTCCCCGTCCTCCGGGTCGTACACACGACCCACCCCGCCCCGCCCACGCCTGGAGAGGTCCCATGCCACGCGTCTGCCGCATCGTCGTTCCCGGATGCCTCGCGCTCCTCTCGTGCGCCCCCAAGGCGCCGGTGAACACCGGGCCCCTCCTGGGCTGGCACGCCGAGGAGGGCTGGCCGGGCGCCTGCTACCACCCGCCGGACTGGGAGGCCTTGGAGGAGATGGCGCGCCGCACGGGCCGCCAGCGGGCGCTCGAGGACATGAAGCGGCAGTGGCTCGGGATGCGCGGTGACGGCGTCGCGTTCGACCCCCAGGCGGTCGAGGTGCTGGAGGTCACGCTCCTCGGGCGACCCGAGCACATCGAGCATGTGAGCCTGGAGAACCTCGAGCACTGCCGGCAGGCCATGACGGGCGGCGACACCGGCGACTGGGGGGCGTGGCTGGCCGGCCTGCACGCCACGCTCATGGCCGGCGAGTGCACGCGTCCGTTCGACTACCAGCTCGTCCAGTACATGAACATCCAGGGCTCGTGGCAGGAGCGGATCCACTTCTGCCAGGGCGACGTGGCGGTGATCACGGCCACGGAGGGCGACCGGTTCCGCCTCCGCAAGGGGGGCCCCTGGATCAACGCCGACGGCGATCCGGCCGCGCCGGCCACCCGGGACAGCCTGCCCTGCACGCTCGAGGGCTGCCTCGAGGGGATGCTCGTGGGCCGGTTCACCTCCGAGGACGGTGTGGTGAACGTGTTCCCGATTGGCACGAGCCTGAGGTTCGTGGCCCCCGCCCACGGGTACTTTTCCATCGCCGTGAACGACGACACCCTCCACGACAACACCTGGAGGCAGAAGGGCGCCGTGGTGGAGCACACCACGATCATCTTCACCCCGGGCGAGTGACGTGTCGCGCTGTCCGGGGACCGGCCGTGCGCGCCGTGCCGCCGCGGGAGAGACGATAGGACAGGCAGGAGACCGTCCCCGGAGATCTCCATGCGCACGCTCCTCCTCCCCGCGACCCTCGCTGCCGCCTGCGGCGATCCGGACGACACCGGCACCTGCCGGACCGGCTCGGCGGTCGAGCCCTCGGCGCCCTTCTTCACCGAGGTGAGCGTCGAGATGGGGCTCGACGCCGTCACGAACGGCTTCGGTCGCGCCATGGTCGTGGACCTCGACGCCGACGGCCGGGACGACCTCGTGGCCGTCCCCGCCCATGACGGGATCCACGCCGAGCCGCCGGGCGACTACGACAAGCTCGTCCTGAGGCAAACGGCCGGCGGGTTCGAATCCCTGGCCGGGCCGGCCGGCCTCTCCGAGGCCCAGGTGGGCCTCCTGCTCTTCGGCGACGTGGACGACGACGGCGATCCCGACGCCTACGCCGGGGTCATCCAGGGCCAGGGCCTCGACCTCATGGGCATCTGGCGCAACGACGGCGGCACCTTCGCCCACGCAGGCGACGCGGGCACCACGATCCAGCAGCTCGCCTGTGGCGAGTTCGCCTGCACGCCCGACCAGATCTCCGGCACCTTCGCCGACTTCGACGGGGACGGGATCCTGGACCTCTACGTGGGCTCCTGGCAGTGGAGCGACGGCCACACCACCACCCGCTACACCCCGCCCGCGCGCGACCGCCTCTACAAGGGCCTGGGCGACGGCACGTTCGAGGACCTCACGGACTCGCTCCCCAACCAGACCCACCCCTGGACCGAGGCGTACTGGGGCGTCAGCGACCACTTCGGCCGCTCCACCATGGGGGTGGCGGCGGGCGACTACGACGGCGACGGGGACCTGGACCTCTTCGTGGCCAACTACGGCGCCGGCCGGCCGTGGGGGCCCTACGAGGATCCGCTCTGCGAAGCCCCCCACTACTGGGATCAGGACATCCTGTGGCGCAACGACGGCGACATGGCCTTCACCGACGTGGCCGAGGAGGCGGGGGTCGCGGCCACGATCCGCGGTCCGGACGGGATCCTCCAGGAGGAGGAGCTCGTGATCGGGGCCGAGTGCGACGACGTGAACCCGGACGCCGAGGGGACCTGGCCCTCGCCCATCTCGGGCAACTCGTTCACGCCCCAGTGGGCCGACTTCGACAACGACGGCGACCTGGACCTCGCGGTGGGGGCCATTGCCCACCCGGACTACCGGCAGTCCGACCCCACGCTCCTGTTCGTGAACCAGGGCGACGGCACCTTCACCGAGGAGAGCGTGGAGCACGGCCTGGTCTACCGGGAAGACGAGAAGCACGTCTCCTGGATCGATGTCGACTGCGACGGCCTCCTGGACCTCGCGACCACCGGGTTCCGCAACGACGCCGAGAACGAGTGGCGCCTCTACCTGCAGTCCGACGACCACCGGCTCGAACTCGTGACCCCCGGAACGAGCGGCGTGGATGACCACCACCAGGAGTCGGCCGTCTGGCTCGACTGGGACGACGATGGCGATCCCGACCTCTACGTCGCCGAGGACGACGGCTCGGCCCGGTGGTTCCGGAACGACGCCGGCCAGGCCAACCACCGGGTGGGCTTCCGGCTCCGGGCCACGGCGCCCCGCGACGCCACGGGCGCCCGGATCACGCTCGGCTCGAGCGCCGGTCCCCAGCTGCGGGAGGTCTCCGGCCCGGGGGGCCACTACAACCCCCAGGCCAGCCGGGTGCAGTTCTTCGGCCTGGGGGGCGACACCTGCGCGGACGACGTCACGATCCGCTGGCCCGACGGCACCGTGCAGGCCCTCGGCCCGCTGGCTGCCGACCGGCTCTGGTCCGTCGTCCAGGGCGAGGATCCGGTCGTCGAGCGCGAGTGGCCGGCGCCTTAGTCAGAATGCCCCGAGGCTCAGGTGGAGCCGGACCGGGGCCTCGTCCCGGCCGGCGATCGGGAAGGGGTTCCAGCCGAGGTCGAGCTGAAGCGGACCGATGGGGGTGGCGTACCTCAGGCCCAGGCCGGTACCGAGGCGCAGGAAGGGGTCGCTCCCGGCCGAGGAGGAGGTACGTACGCCCTGCAGGAAGAAGGCGTTGCCCGCGTCCAGGAAGGCCACGAGCGCCGCCGCGTCCCAGGCCTTCAGGCCGAGCACCGGCAGCGGGACCTTCACCTCTCCCGTGAGGACCAGCATCGCGTCACCCCCGGTGGCCACCCACCGGTGGGGATCGCTCCGCCGGGCGTACTCGATGAGCGGCTCGATCTGCTCGGGGAATCCCGGATCGTAGCTGACGAGCCGGTTGGCGGGACCCAGCGAGTCCTGGGTGAATCCCCGGACCGATCCCGCCCCGCCCACGTGGAAGCGCTCGTCGAGCGGCAGGACGGTGGACCTTTCGAGCGTGGTGCCCGCTCCGGTCTGGATCCCCAGGAGCAGCCCGAGCGGCCCGACCGGGACCAGGCCCACCACCTGTGCGCGCACGACCGCGAGGGGCGTGGTGCCGAGAAAGCCGTCGGCCGCGCGGATCTGCAGGGAGAACCGCACGCCCCGGTGGGGGTTCTCGGGATCGTCGCGGTCGTCCACGAGCAGGAACACCGCCGGGCCCGAGCTGATCCGACGGTCCGAGGGCACCGCGGGGTCCCCCGCGGACTTGGGATCGTAGGGCGCGCTCGCGCCGGTGGTGGGGCTCCGCCCGGGGAGTCCGAGGAGCGGAAGCCAGGGATCGCCCTCCACGAGCGTGCCGGGGTCGACGTCCTCGAGCCGACGCCACTCGGCCCGGTAGTCGAGCACGAGCCGCCCGCGCTGCCCGATCTGCGTCTCGACCCCGGGCCCGCCACCGGTGCGCGCGAGCCGCCACGTGGGGTGCTGCCGCTCCTCGTTGAGCAGCACGTCGAGGAAGGCCTGCTGACCCACCGCCGGGACGTCGGGCGCCGCGTACCGAAACCCGGCGTACCACTCGGGACGGGTGACATCCAGCCACCACGTGTCGCCGAACCACGCGAGGCCGAACTGGCCCACCGCCGAGAGGCGGTGCCCGAGACCCCAGAGGTTGCGGTGGGTGGCACGGACGAACGCGCGCGCCCCCTGGTCGGTGGAGGCGCCGCCGCCCGTATCGAGCGCGATGCGGGGCGCCTCCTCCAGGTACAGGACGAGGTCCTTGACGCGGTCCTCGTCACCCACCAGCTCGGCATCCACGGTCTGGAAGAGGTCGAGGTCGTAGAGGCTTCGCCGGATGCCGGCGAGCGCGCTCGGCGTGACCGGATCCCCGGTTTCGAGGCGAATCTCGCGTTCCACGACGCGGCGCCGCGTGTGCCGGAGCCCCTGGACGAGCGTGTTCCGGAGGACCACGCGGGGACCCGGCGTGACGACGAGGCGGACGCTCGCGCTCGAGGCGTCCGGGGACAGCTCCCGCCGGGCGGTCACGTCCGCGGCGAGGTATCCCGCCTCCCAGCAGGCCGTGGCGATCTCGCGGGCCAGGGCGTCCACGGCGGCGGGGTTGAGCGGTTGCCCGAGCAGGGCGCCGGCGCGCGCGTCCACCACCCCCAGGCCCGGGCCCGGGTCGTCCTGCTCGGTGAGGGACTCGAGCACGGTGCGGGGCCCCTCGTGGACCGTCACCTCCACCACGACGGGCACCGATCCCCGACTGCGTTCCAACCGCTGGACCGAGGTGCGCTCCAGGCGCGCGGAGAGGAAGCCCTGGCTGCGGTAGAACTCCGTGAGGGCCCCCAGGGCCCGGTCGATCGCGTCCTGGGTGACCCAGCCGCGGCCCAGCACCTCCGGATCGGCCTCCCGCATCGCATCTCCGAGGTACGCCGCCGTGAATGCCGTGGCCCCCGTGAACCTCACCTCCTCGAGCCGATGGCGCCGCCCGCGGTCCACGGCCACCCGGATCACGCGGGCCCGGGGCCTGTCCTCGGTCTGGATGTCCACCTCGGCGGCGTACCACCCCTGGACGGCCAGGTCCTGGGCGATGCGTCCTTCCGTCTCCTCGACAAGCTCATCGGAGACGCGGTGGCCGAGGTCGCGGGCGACCTGGCGATGCGTCTCCCGGCGGTTGCCCCGGAGGCCCCGGATCTCCACCTTCACCCGTCGGCCCGGCTCCACCACGTACACCACCTCGCGGTCTCGCGAGGCCTCGCCGGCAGGCTGGAGGACCTCCCGCACCCGCGCCTCGGGCCATCCCTCCGCCTCGAGGAGATCGAGGAGCGCCTCCCGGCCGGCCAGCATCGCGTCCTTGGTGAACGGGTCCCCCTCTCGGAGGCCGGCCTTCTTGAGGGCGCGCCGGGCCTGCCGAGCGACCTCCTCCGGCAGGCGGCGGATCGAGACCGAGGCCAGCCGCTGGGGCGCTCCCGCCTCCACCTCGATGCGCACGTCCACCTGGCGATCCGGTGCCGGGGTGACGCTTGCCTCTACCCGGGAATCCGGCCAGCCGATCCGCGCCAGCCAGGAGGCAACCCGCGACTCGGCGGCCGGCAGGTCCTGCTCCTGGACGAACGGATCCCCTCGGGCGAGGCCGGAGATGGAGATCACCTCCCGCCGGGAGAGACCCGCTGCGCCCTCCGCGCGGACGTGGCGGATCCGGGGGAGCGGGACCACGCGGTAGACCAGGCGAATGGCCGGGATCGGATGGCCCTCCTCGTCCTGGCTGACCCAGGACTCGACGTACGCCTCCACGGCGGCGAACTCGCCCACCTCCTGGAGCATGGCCAGGTCGGCCCGGACGTCGCGCTGGGCGAGCGCGCGTCCCTGTCGGACGTTGAGGAGGGGTTCCAGGTTCTCGCCCGGCAGCCCGCCGTCGGTGGCCTCCAGCGAGACCATCACCACGGGCTGGCCCGCCCACCAGGGTGCCGCCTGGGCCTGCGCCGCGCCCGTCCGGAGCGAGGCGGCTGCGAGGGCCAGGACCGCGAGGAGCGTCCGCCGCCTCACGGGATCTCCCAGCGGAACTTGAACTCGGTGCCCCATGCGCCGCCGATGGGGAGCGTCCGTTCCTCCTGGATCCCGGCCCAGTACCCCGTCACGTACATGCGCCGGGCGATCCGCTTCTCCAGCGAGACGTACTTGTCCCCGTACTGGACCAGGTTGAACTCGCCCGACAGACTGAGATCCCACGGACCGCCCCGCTCCAGCAGCAGCCGGGGCTCCGAGGACACCGAACGGGATCCGCGCATCGAGGGCCCGGTCACGACGTCCACGCGGTCCAGCACGCGGTTCAGGGGCACGGCCTCGCGCAACCACGTGCCGGTCCTCTGGATGAGCCCCGATCCCTCGGTGATCTCCCGGCCCAGGAGGTCCATGCCCTCCCAGGCGAGTGCACCCTCCAACCCGCCGTAGTCCTCGAGCTCGTCGCGCGTGGCCCCGAACAGGAGGAGGAAGTTGACGTCGGCCTGCGAGAGCGCCGGGTCGGCCCAGGCCGAGGTCCGCCACGCCGAGAACGGGCCGTCGATGCGGTAGTAGACGTGGTAGTCTTTCAGGCGGCTCTGGACGTCGGCCTCGAGCAGGAAGTCCAGATCGGGATCGAACGCCCAGGGGTCCACGAACGAGATCTCGCCGCGGGTGACGTCGAACTCGCGCTCCTTGAGGAAGACGGTACCTCCGGGATCCACGCGGACGCGGCCCACGAGCCCCGGGCGGCCGGTGTCCCCCACGACGCGCAGGTCGGCGGAGAGGTGGGCGTCCCCCACGTTGTTGCGGATCCGGCCGGTCCCCTGCCCCGTGATGCGCAGGTCCATCGAGAAGTACCGGCCGATCTCCTCGGGGGCGAGGGCCGAGAGGCGCTGCTCCCCCAACTCCAGGATCCAGGTCTCCCAGTCGATACGCTCGGAGAACAGCATCTCCCGGACCCGGATATCTCCGCCGAGCACCAGGGCGTCCGCGGGCCCCGAGAAGGTGAGGTCGGCGTCCGCCACCATGGGGGGAAGCTCGTCGATGTAGTGAACCCGAGCATCCCGGATCTCAGCCTGGAAATCGGCGTTCACCGGGTACCAGTCCCGCAGCGCCACCCAACCCGTGGCCCGGACGGTCCCTCCGCCCAGCCGTCCCCTGAGATCGCCGTCGAGCGTGATGGCCTCGGGGCTGACCGTGACGCGGCCGCGGCCCCCCTCCAGGGCGTTGGGGAAGTACGGTGATCGGAAGAGGACGTCGCGCAGGTCGATGTCCCCCCGGACGTCGGGGACGTCGACCGAGCCTCCGATCCGGACCTGCACCGCGGCGTGCCCTGCCGATCGCCCCACCCAGGATCCGAGCAGGGAGAGCCACGCCAGGTCCACATCACCGTCCGCGGCGCCTTCGAGCCGACCCTCGGCCGTCGCTCCGAGCCGGGCCCGGACGTCCGTGCCCGGTCCGAGGAGGGAAAGCGCACCCACGCTCCAGGCCCGACCCGTGCGTTCGAAGGTCCAGGGGGTGGGTGCACCGTAGACGAGGTCGCCCCAGTGGAGGCGGACGGCGTCGAACGAGGCCTGGACGTCGGGGGGATCCGTGGCGTGCCCGTGGAGGGCGACCCGTCCGCCCACCCAGGCCTCGAGCGGCCGGCCGCCGCCCTGGACCGGCCAGGCGGGGTGCAGTGGAAGCTCGTGGAACGTCCCGTCCACGGCCCAGTCCACCGTGTCCCAGTCGATCCAGGCGGTGGCGTCCACGGCCTCGCCCACGAGGCGGGCGCTGGCCGTGACGCGGGATCCCACGGTGTCGAACGTGATTACCGAGCCGGGCACCTCGCCGCCGGGCATCCGCGTGCGCCCCAGGGCCACCCGCCCCGAGAAGCGAGGTTCGACGAGCGTACCTTGCCAGCGCCCCACGACCTGGAGGGGCCCCTCCGCCTTCCAGGAAACCGTCCGCATGGCGTCCAGGGTCTCGAGCGCCAGGCCGTCGGACAGGACCTCGAAGTTGGCGGCGTAGGCCGGGCCGACGGTGCCTCGTGCGAGCAGCGATTCCCGCCCGCCGGCGCGGGAGAGCGTGAGGGCGGGGAGCGTGAAGCGGCCGCCGTCCATCCGGGCGGTCGCGTGGCCCGAGGGGAACCGCTCCCCCAGGAGGGTCACGTCGTGCAGGTCCATTTCGGCCCCGCCGTCGAGCGCGTAGGGCGTGCCCGCCAGCTCCAGCGTGCCCTGCACCCGGCCGTCCACGCCGGGCAGGTCCACGAACAGGCCCGCCAGATCCCGGATGCGGCCGTCCCGGACCAGGATCTGGGTCTCCACGGACAGGGGGCTGTGGAAATCGACGGCCAGGTTGCCGCCGTACCGGGTGTCGCCCCGGCGGGCCTCGAAGCCGGAGAACCGGAGGTCGTGGATCTCCGCCAGTTCGACGGGGAGCGTGGCCTCGTCGGCCCACGGGATCCCGAAGACCGAGAGGTCGCGGATGGCCCCGATCCCCTGGATGGCGGGGGCCGAGAATGGACCCTCCAGGTGGGCATCGAGCGACCCCCGCCCACCCAGCTCGAGGCCCCCCAGGGGGGCGAAGTCCGCGAGATTCACCGGATCGAGGTGCAGGTCCACGACCAGGGGGCCGGTGCGGTGGAACCCGATGTGCACCTCCCCCTGGCCGGTGCTCCCGTTCGTCAGGACGAGCCGGTCGATCCCGATCCCGATGGCCCCGGCGTCGAACGCGAGGGCTCCCTCCAGGCGGCCGCGGGGGATGGCCAGGAGGGTGTCGGTGCGAGGTGCACGGGCCGGCCCCGAGTGGACCTCGAAACCCCGGGTGTCGGCCCGGAACGGGCCCGCGAACGTGAACGGTCCGATCGTGCCGGCCAGGTCGGCCACGAGGTCCACGTCGATGTCCACCCAGGGGCCCGGGGACACGGCCAGATCGCGGAGCAGGGGCTCCAGGTGGACGCCGCGGGTCTCCAGGTGGAAGGCCAGCGCGCCGGTGACCGGCTGCCAGCGGGCACTCCCGGCGAGCGTGCCCTCGGCCCAGGTCCCCTCCCATGCCGGCACCTCCACCACCCCGCCCTCGGCAAGGCGCCACCGGACGTCGAAGGCACCGAACCGGACGGCCACCTCGCCCCCGTCCGCGCGCGTCCGCCAGAAGGCCAGCGGCGTGCCGGCGAGCGTGCCCTCCACCTCCATGGTCCCGCCCTCCCCGGCGACCCGGGCCACCGCCCGGACCTCGCCCTCGGCCCGACGCCCCGGGCCCAGCGCCGGGTCCAGGGCCGACAGGTCCGCGACCACCTCGACCGTTCCGCCCGAGCGTCCGTCCGAGACCAGGGTCAGGTCGCCCGTGAGGGCGAGCTGGGGGAAACGCACGTCCACGGCCGGCACCACGAGGTGCTCGAAGGCGAGTTCGACCCTGGCGAGGCGCACGTCCCGGGCGGTCTGCGAGAGCCGCCCCCAGGCCAGATCCACGCGACCGGCGGACACGTCACCGACGTGGATCCGCTCCCCGGGCACGACGTCCAGGTCGTCGACGGTGATCCGGCCGTCCGGCAGGGCCAGGTCGAGGCGGCCGTCGGTCACCCTCAGGTGCCGCCAGGGGGTGGGTCGACGGCTCCCCGACCGACCGCCCCCGACGCCCTGAAACTCCCGAAGGCCCCCGGCGTCGAGGTGGAGCGAGGCCACGGGTGCCTCCACGTGGATCTCCTCGATGCCCGGGACCAGGCCGGACAGGCCCGCCCTTGCCGTGACGGCGCGGACGGCGAGGATGGGCTCGCCCGACCGGCGCGAGACGAGGACGAGCCCCTCGACGCGAGCGGCGAGGCGGGCGGGCTGGAGGTCCACGCGGCCCACGGCGGCGCGCTCCCCGGTCGCCGCCTCCAGTCCGCGGGCGAGGAGGAACGAGAGCCACCGCTCGATCGGGTGGCCCCGGGACACCCAGAGGCCGGCGGCGACCACGAGCGCCACGCTGGAGACGGCCATCACGGCCACCCGCACGCGCTGCCTCCAGAGGGTCCTCCGCTGCACGTCCGGCTCCTGGCGCGCCTCCGATGCCGCGGTGCGCGTCGCAGGGCTCCTATCGGGAAACGCCCCGGGAGGCCGCGGAGTTCCCGCCGGTGACGGACGCCCCGGCTCTCGTACACAGCGGCATTGCCACCCCGTCCGGCCTCGTGGTAACCTCCCGCCTCCCGTCCCCCCTCCGGACCGGAGCACGCCCGTGGCCCGACGTGTGGACATCCCCTGCTACGGCCGCCGTTTCGACGAGGCCGCCGCGTTCGCGATCGATGCCTTCCGGTTCCACGTCCGCAAGGGCAACGGGATCCCGTACATCGCCCATCTCTTCCACGTCGCCGCGATCGTGGCCGAGCACCAGGGCGACGAGGATCAGCTCGTCGCCGCCCTCCTCCACGACTGGCTGGAGGACGTGGAGGGCGCGCGCGTGGAGGTGCTACGCCAGCGGTTCGGGGATCGCGTGGCCGACCTCGTGCTGGCCTTGTCCGACTCCACCGGGGAGCCCAAGCTGCCCTGGCACCAGCGCAAGGAGACCTACCTGCTGCACCTGCGCAGCCAGGGCCCCGACGTGAAGCTCGTCTCGGTCGCCGACAAGATCCACAACATCTCCTCGATCATCCGGGACTATCTCTCGGTGGGCGAGTCCCTCTGGAGTCGCTTCCGCGGGGGCCGCGACGGCACGCTCTGGTACTACCGGTCCGTGCACGCCGCCCTGGCGGCGGGGTGGGACCACCCGCTCGTCGACGCCCTGGGGGAGCAGGTGGAGCGGCTGCACCAGCTCGCGGGCATGTTCCCCCCTCTCGAGGAGAAGGCCGGGGACTGACGCCGGCGCGCACGGTATCCCGCGCATCCCCGAGGCGCCGGGCTCTGGCTCCAGGCGCGCTCCCGGTGTAGGTTCCCCGGCGGAGCGCCCGCCACCGGGTGGTCCGCGACGAGGGCGTCGATCTTGGACCTGGAGACCCCGCTTCTCCCACCCCGCTACCACCCGGAGGCTTTCCTCGGGGAGGGAGCCACCGGCGCCGTGTGGCGCACGGCGGACACCGTCCTCGGGATGCCGGTCGCCGTCAAGGTCGTCCGCAAGAACCTCTCCGTGCACGCCCGGTTCCGCACGCGGTTCGCCCGCGAGGTCTCCATCTCCGCCCAGGAGATCCACCCCCGGCTGGTCCCCATCCACGACCACGGCCGCACCATGGACGACCGTCCGTTCGTGGCCATGGCCTTCGCCCCGGCCGGCAACCTCGGCGACCTGCTCGCCGTGAACCCGCCGCTCGAGGTCGTGATCTGGCTGCTTGACGAGGTGCTCGAAGCCCTCGCCCACCTGCACGCGCGCGGACTGGTCCACCAGGACCTGAAGCCCCAGAACGTGCTGCTCGTGCCCGACACCGATCCCGGGTCGCGGCGCCGGTACCACGCCTGGGTCTGCGACTTCGGTGAGACCCACGCCTTCTCCTGGCTCGTCCACGATCCCCGCAACGTCGGGGGCACGCCGATCTACATGGCGCCCGAGCAGCTCTCCCAGGAGCCCGACGAGATGGGCCCCTGGACCGACCTCTACTCCGTGGGGCTCCTCCTCTGGGAGGCCCTGTGCGGAGCCCGCCCGCACCGGGGCGAGAGCCGCAAGGACCTCCTCGCCGAACGGCTCTCGCCGCTCCCCGTGCCCACACTCCCCACCGGCAAGCCCCTGCCGGGCATCTTCGAGGAGATCCTCGAGAACCTCCTCGACCCGGATCCCCGCCAGCGCTACGACCGCGCGGCCGATCTCCGCCGCGCCCTGCACAACGCCCTCCATGAGATCGAGACAGGCGTGCGGGTTCGGCCGGTGGGGTTCCGTGACCGGACGCGCCGCTCCACGGGCCCCGTGCTGCCCACCGGCGAGGCGCCCCTCAACGTCCCGCCGCCGCCCCGCACGCCGATGCCGGGGGTGATGCGCTGGAACCAGGTGCTCACCGACCCGCTCCCGCCCCACCCGCCCCCGGCCTATGGGAAGGGGGCGTCGGCACGGACCAGCCTCTCGCTCCTCGCGCTCCGCGAGCTGCCGCTCATCGGCCGCGACGAGCTGCGCCAGGCCATCTGGGACGTGGCCCGCCGGGTGGTGGAGCACCAGGAGCCCGGGGTGGTGGTGCTCGTGGGCGACAGCGGCACCGGCAAGACCCGCCTCGTCGACTCCGTCGCCCGGCCGCTCGAGGAGGCCGGCGTCATGGAGGTGGTCCGGCTCCGCTTCCACCGGCCGCCGGGACTGGACGACGGCTACCGAGGCGCCGTCCTCGAGCTGCTCTCCCCCTGGCAGGAGTCCCGGGCCGCCATCGAGGAGCGGCTGGCCCGCTGGATCTCGCGCGACCGCCGATGCACGCCCGACGAGGCCCGCGCCGAGGCCTCGGTGCTCGCCCGCTGGTGCGGGTACCGGCGCCCCGGCGAAACCGAGGTCAACGCCGCGGTCGGGCTCGCCTACCTGTATCGCCACCTCGACGCCCGGGCGTGGCGTGGCGGAGCCTGCCTCGTCCTCGACGACGTGCACCGGTCGGTGGTGGAGGGCGATGGCCTGGCCATTGCCCAGGCCCTCCTCGACCGCACCGTGGGGGAGCGCCCCGTGCTCGTCCTGGCCACCGTGGCCAACGAGTCCCTCCACGCCGACGCGGGCCTGCGGGATCGCCTGCGCCACCTGGAGCAGGCCGGCGCCCTGGTCATCCACGTCCCACCGCTCTCCCTCCAGGAGACCCGCCTGGTGCTGGAGGAGGCGCTCGTCCTGGAGCCGGCACTCGCCGACGAGATCGCACGGGTGTGCTCCGGCAACCCGCTCGCGGTCACCGTGCTCCTGCGCTCCTGGGCAGCGCGCAACCTCCTCGTGCTCGGGTCCGACGGGGCGTACCACCTCCGCGAGGGCGTGGCCCTGGACCAGACCGTGCCCGGCTCCATCGAGCAGCTCCACCTCGACCGCCTCCACGCGGCCGTGGAGGCCAGCGAGGACCCGGTGGCCACCGCCGAGGCCCTGGCCGTGGCCTCCATCGCGGGCCAGGAACCCCCGACATGGCTCGTCCGGGAGGTGTCCGAGACCGGTCTCGACAGCCTGCTCGCCTCAGGCGTGCTGCGCGAGGTGGGCGTCAACCTCTCGTTCGAGCACGGGAGCGTCCAGACCACCGCCCTGCACCTCGCCTCCCGCCTGCCGGAGATGGCCGAGCTCCACCTGCGGCTCGCCGCCCTCTGGCGCCAGCGCGGCGAGCGGATGGGCATCACCGTGGACTACCCGGTGGCCTACCACCTCCTGCACGGCGGGGATCCCACCGAGGCCACGGGCTGGTTCACCCGGGCCATGCGGACCCTCGTCGAGGAGGGCCGGTGCAGCCTGGCCGCCTGGGCCGCCTCGCCCGGGTTGGAGGCCGCCGAGCGCTCCGGCCAGGCCGTGGGCCGGCAGGAGATCCGCCGTCTCCACGCGGAGGCGCTCATCGAGCTCCGCTCCTTCACCGCCGCGGAGCGGGTGCTCCTCGAGGCCCTCACCATCGAGCCCTGCGACCGTCTCACCCGCGCCCGCATCGGCCTCGCCCTGTCCCGCGCCACCATGGGGCGCGGCGACCTCGAGGCCTGCCGGCGCTACCTCGAGCAGGCCGCCTCCTCCTTCGAGTCCATCCGTGATCGCGACGGCCTGCGCGACGTGGCCCACGGCCGCGCCAACCTGGAGCGCCTGGAGGGGCGCCCGGGCCTGGCGGTCCAGAACTTCCACGAGGCGCTGCGGTTGCTGCGGCGGGACCCCCGCCGGGAGGTGCTGCTGCTCGCCGGCCTGATCGAGGCGCTCCTCACGATGGGTGACGTCAGCGCGGTCGACGCACACCGCGACCGCATGATGGCCCTCGCCCGCGACAGCGGCGACACCCGGAGCATCGCCCAGGCGGCCTACACGGCTGCCATGGTGCACCTCTACCGGCGCCAGCTCGGTCGGGCCGAGCGCTACCTGCAGACCGCCTCCGCCCTGGCCGCCACGCTCGGGGCCAACTGGCTCCACCTGAACTGCCAGAACTACCTCGGCGAGGTGGCCCGCTACCGGGGCGACGTGGCCCGCGCCCGCGAACACTACGAGCGGTACTGCACCTGTGCCGAGGAACAGGGGCTGCCCAGCGCCACCGCGGTGGGCCGGGTCAACCTCGCGCTCCTGGCCCTGCAGACCGGCGACGACGACGCGCTCGGCGACCAGGTCAGCCTCGCCGAGAGCGCGCTCGTGGACCAGCCACGCCACTGGACCTGGGTGTTCGTCGGCCTCCTTCGCGCCTGGATGTCGGCGGTGGAGCGCAACGAGGCCCACACGCGCGCCTGGTGGACGGTGGCCAGGGACCACGGGCTGTCCACGCTCCGCACGCCGGACCTCCTCCCGCCCCTCCAGCGCCTCGCCGATGCCTGCTCCTCGGCCGACTGGCGCGACCTCGCCAAGGCGGCCGTGTCGGCCATCCAGGAGCTCGGCGGCACCGGCGGCCAGGTTCCGTCCGAGGCCGAGGACGGCGAGCACCTCCTGGTGGAGCCGCTCCCCGACGACAGCGATCCCCGGAGCGCGCCGTGAGGGGCCCTCACCCCCTGCCGACGGTCGACGTGATCGTAGAGACGCCCCAGGGCGTGGTCCTGGTGCGCCGCCGCCACCCGCCGCTCGGCTGGGCGCTGCCCGGGGGGTTCGTCGAGAGGGGGGAGCGCGTGGAGGACGCCGCGATCCGCGAGATCCACGAGGAGACCGGCCTGCGGGTGGAGTTGGCGACCCTGTTCCAGGTCTACTCCGACCCCGCGCGCGATCCCCGGGGGCACACCCTGAGCGTGGTCTACATCGGGCGGGCCTCCGGCACCCCGGTGGGCGGGGACGACGCCGCCGAGGCCCAGGCCTTCCCGTGGAACGCATTGCCCGAACCCCTCGCGTTCGACCACGCCGATATCCTGGCCGACTACGCACGCTGGCGGGAGACGGGTGTGCTACCCCGCCCCGCCCCCGGGCGTGCCGCCGTCCCCTAGAGGGGGTGCACCGCCCGGATAGAACGTGAGGGCGGTGTCGCCGTAACGGCGGGTCCGGACGCCCTCCCCCCCGGCGTCGGGCGCCGGCTCCCGGGCCGTGTGCTCCAGGACGAACCAGCAGCGCGCGCGGGGCCGGAGGCGGTCCAGCCATGGCAGGAGCGGGTCCCCGTAGGGCGGATCCGCCAGGACGAGGTCGAAGACGTCCTCGGGCAACGCGTCCCGGAGGGCATCGCCCCGCCGGACCTCCACCCGGTTCCCGAGGCCGAGCGCGCGCACCGCCTCCCGGATGCCCCGGATCGCGCGGCCGTTCCGGTCCAGGATCACCACGCGGTCGGCGCCACGCGCCGCGGCCTCCAGCGCCAGGATCCCGCTCCCGCCGGTCGCGTCGAGGACCGTCCACCCGGCCAGGTCGTGGCCCAGGACGTCGAAGAGCGCCTCCCGGACGCGGGCCGGCGTCGGGCGCACGCCGGAAGGCACCACCCCGGGCAGCCGCCGTCCCTTGAGGGAGCCACCCGAGAACCGCATGACGCCTGGCCCTCCGCGGGCCGCACCGTGGGCCCGCCGGGTCCTATCGCCCCGCGCGGACGTCACGCCAACCGCTGGCGCGACGGCCCGGTCCATGCTAGACGTCCGGGCCGCATCCGTGTCGGTCGCGGCGGCCGACGCCGCATGCGCACCGCCCCCAGGGAGTCCGCGTTGATTTTCGTCACCGTCCGAGAGAACGAGCCCTTCGAGAAGGCCCTCAGGCGCTTCCGCAGGAAGGTGGAGCGCGAGGGCATCCGCAAGGACATCAAGAAGAACTCCTACTACCTGAAGCCGGGTGAGAAGCGCCGCCTGAAGCAGCGCCTCGCCGAGAAGCGCCGCCGCAAGGCCGCGCGCCGCGCCTTCACGCGCACGCGCTAGTCGTCCGCGGATTCCCCGGGGGGGGTGAGCATTCGACGGGCCCGATCCCGGGCCACGGCGATGTCCGCCGGCTCCGTTTCGTCCGGGATCCGGGCGGCCCGGGTGAGCGCCTCCGTCCACCGCACGCGCTCCCCGGCCGGTCCCCAGGCCAGTTCGGCGAGGTCCACGAGGCACCCCGGATCGGCCTCGTCCGCGGGGCCGCAGGCCGACGCCAGCCGCGCTCCGGCCGGGCTGGGATCGCCCCCGAGCGTGGGCGGTACGAGGAGCCGGACGCGCGCGGCCACCCGGTGGGCCTCGCGGGCCCGGTCGGTGCCTTCCATCAGCGCCGCGGCCCGATCGGCCAGGGCCCGAATCGGTTCGAGGTCGATGGCCAGCGCAACCGGATCGCCCGCCTGCACGTGGCGGGACCAGCCGGCGGCGACACCGAGCAGGCAATCTGCGCGGTCGGTCGCCACGCGGGCGGCCACCTCGTCCGTGATCCGGCCCCGGTGGCGATCCAGGGCGGCGGCGAACGCGGGCCCGCCCTCGAGGCAGGCCCAGCCCACGCCGGTGCCCTCCTCCCAGCGCCGAAGCGTGTCCTCGGGCGCGGCCTCGTCCCTCAAGTACAGGGCCCACGACAGGCGTCCCAGCACGCGCGGATCCCCGGGCGCTGCAGCCTCGATCCCCTCGAGGATGCGGATGGCCTCCTCGAGCCGCCCGTCGACGGCCCGCGTGGCGACGAGGCGATCGGCCTGGTCGATGTCGCCCGGATCCACGCCGGAGGGGGCCCCGCCCCGCACCCATCCGCAGGCGGCCAGGAGGACGGCGGGGATCGCCAGGACCCTCATCGGTCGCCTGTAGCGGGCCGTCCCCTGCGGATCCAGGCGGGCGCCCGTTCCGGACCCGGATACGGGATCGGGCACGGTGCCCGGATGGTGAAACGGCAGCCACGGGGGATTTAAAATCCCCTGTCCCCGAGGGACGTGCGGGTTCGAGTCCCGCTCCGGGCACCCGCCGGGGCACCCGTGCACCGAGGTGGGTGGGCGGATAGTCCGTCCCGGGCGTGCCCCGCCACGATCTCGACGCAAGCGCAGGAGTCCGGGATGAGCAAGGTCATCGGCATCGATCTCGGGACGACCAACTCGGTCTGCGCCTACATGGACCGGCAGGATCCTCGCGTGATCATCAACGAGGAGGGAGGTCGCGTCACGCCGTCGGTGGTGGGGTTCTCCCGGGTTGGCGAGCGCTTCGTCGGGGACATCGCCAAGCGCCAGCTCCTGATGAACCCCGAGAACACCGTCTACGCCGTCAAGCGTTTCATGGGCCGCCGGTTCGACGAGGTCCAGCGCGAGATCCAGATGGTGGCCTTCAACGTCGTGGAGATGCCCGACGGCGGGTGCGCGGTGCCCATGGGCGGCCGGCTCCTCAAACCCCAGGAGCTCTCCGCGATCATCCTGGAAAAGCTCAAGAAGAACGCCGAGGACTTTCTCGGGGAAAAGGTCACGGAGGCCATCGTCACGGTACCGGCCTACTTCAACGACCGGCAGCGCCAGGCCACCAAGGAGGCTGGGGCGATGGCGGGACTCGACGTGGTCCGCATCATCAACGAACCGACGGCCGCGGCCCTGGCCTACGTCCACGACCGCCGAAAGGCGAGCACCATCGCCGTCTACGACTTCGGCGGCGGCACGTTCGACATCTCGCTCCTGCACGTCGAGCGCGACGTGGCGGAGGTCCTCTCCACACGCGGCAACAACGCGCTCGGCGGCAACGACATCGACGATCGCATCGTCCACTGGCTGCTCGACCAGTTCCAGGAGAAGCACGGGATCGACCTCTCCAGCGACCGCGTGGTCCTCCAGCGCCTGCGGGACGCCGCCGAGCGGGCCAAGATCGACCTCTCCGGCGTCATGGAGACGGAGATCAACCTGCCCTTCCTCTTCGCCGACGCGAGCGGGCCCCGGCACCTCCAGGTCACCCTCACGCGCCAGCGCTTCGAGGCCATGGCCAAGCCCTTCTTCGACGCCACCCTCGAGGAGTGCCGCAAGGTCCTCGAGGACGCAAAGATGCGTCCGAACGACGTGGATGAGGTGATCCTGGTGGGCGGATCGAGTCGGATCCCTCGCGTGCAGGAGATGGTCAAGTCGCTCTTCGGGTGCCCCCTGAACAAGTCCTTCAACCCGGACGAGGTCGTGGCCATCGGGGCCGCCATCCAGGGCGCCATGCTGGGCGGTGAGGTCAAGGCCGTCACGCTCCTGGACGTGACCAACTTCTCCCTGGGGATCGAGGTGGAGGGCCACCGCATGGCCCGCCTCATCCCCAAGAACAGCACGATCCCCACCTCCGCCAACCAGCTCGTCTCCACCGTCGCCGACAACCAGAAGGTGGTGAAGATCCACGTGCTCCAGGGCGAGAAGCCGCTCGCCTCCCAGAACATCAGCCTCGGGGAGTTCGAGCTCCAGGGCATCCAGCCCGCGCCACGCGGGATTCCCCGCATCGAGGTCCGCTTCGCCATCGACGCCGACGGCATCGTGAACGTCTCTGCCCGCGACCTGGGCACGGGACGCCAGGAGCGCATCGTCATCCAGACTCCCGGATCGGTGGGGCGACCGCCCCCGGTGCTGGGCCAGCCCGGGGCGGCTTCGACCGGGTCCGCCGTCACCGCCCTGCGCACCCAGGTCGAGCAGATGCTCGAGACCCTCGAGGAGATGCTCCGGGAGCACCGGGGCGTCCTCCACAAGAAGGAGATCGGCGACATCGAGCTGGCTCTGAAACGGGGCCGCATGGCGCTGACCAAGGCTGGCGACGAGCAGAACCTCCAGCAGGTCCTGGCCTACCTGAGGGGGTTCTACGAGCACCTGCAGGAGCGCCTGAGCGACGGCCCGGCGTGAGCCGGGCCAGGGATCAGGGCGCCGGCTTCTTCTTGTCCTTCTCGGGATTCTGGATCATCGCGGTCCAGTCCACGACCTCGGGCTCGAACCCGGCCTCCTTGACCTCCTCGACCATGGTGTCCCGTGGGCCCACCACGGTGACGACCTCGTGGCCGATACAGCGGTCGAGGAGCGGAGGGAGGTCCGTCACCGCGACCCCCGCCACCCGGTCCGCGTACTCCGTGGCCGTGTCCCATGCATAGCCGCGGGATTCCATCGTGGAGATACCCCCGAGCACCTGGGTGGTGGTCTGGTACCCGGTGGTGAGGCCGCGGGCGAGGTTCCACTTGAAGGTCTGGACCTTGGCCGCATCGACCTTCCCGTCGCGGATCTGCTGGAGCCCGCCGAGCATGGTCCGAATCGCGAGGTCGGTGGTCCGGTTCTGGAGGAGCGTGCTGGCGGACAGGAACGCCACGCCGCCCCGGTACTCGGACTGGTACGCGTAGGCCCCGTAGGTGGAGCCCGCGGTCTCGCGCAGGGCGCGCCAGAGTTCGTCGGAGTACACCATGGACAGGACCTGTCGCCTGGCCATGTTGTCGAGGGTGGCCGTGGGCAGCTGGCAGAGGAGCGTGACCTCCGCCTGGGTGGAGCCGGGCTTGTCGAGCACCAGGATCTTGCGGGGGCCGGGCTCCGGGGGAGGCGGAACGTTCGACGGCGGGGGAGATCCGGCGGCGGGATCGGCCTTCCAGTCGCCGAGGATGGAGCGGACGTCCCGCTCCACCTTGGCGGCGTCCACGTTGCCCACCACGAAGAGCACCGCGTTGGCCGGGTTGTTCACCAGCCGGCTCGCGAGCCCGAGGGCGTCCTTGCGGGTCAGCTTGCGGCGGGCCTGCAGCTCTGCGTCGGTGAGGTACTTCGAGAGCACGTGGCCCGGGTAGGCGCCCTGCCACAGCAGCCGCTCGGCCCAGGTCTCGGGATTCTTCTCGTCCCGGTCGCGCGCCTTCTTGAGGTCCTTCACCCACTCGCCGATCTGCAGCATCTGCATGTGCCAGGTGTCCACGGCGAGCCGGATCTCGTTCAGCTGGGCCGCGACGTTGCCCGCCGAGCCCTCCACGTCCACCCACCAGGCGGTGCCGGAGCTGCCCGGGTTCCGGTACCCGGCGAACTCGAGCGGGCTATTGTCGTAGTCCCAGCTGCCCATGTGCCCCATGAGATCGGTGAGTCCCCACGGCTCGATGGTGAGGTTCCCGCCGGCCGCCTGCAGGCGGACGCGGGTGACCGGCGCGTAGCCGAAGGGCACGATCACCACGCGGAGCCCGTTGTCGAGCGTGAAGGTCCTCTTCTTCTCGAAAGGCGGCGGGACAGCGGCCTTCCTGATGACCTCGTCGGTGAGCTCGCCCTTCTGGAAGATCATGGCGCCCTGGTCCGCCATGGTGACGCCGTCGTAGGTACCCTCGAGGCCTCGACGCTCGGCCATGGCCTTCTCCTCCTCGGAGAAGGGCTCGATGACCACCGCCGTGTAGCGATCCCGGTTCAGGTACTTGTAGGCCATGTCTGCGGCCTTGGACACGTCCACCCGGGCCAGCTCCTCGAACTGGGAGGAGTAGTAGAGCGGGTTGCCCGTGTAGTGCATCCACTCGGAGACCACGGCGCCGCGCCCGAACACGTCGGAAACGTCCTCCACCTGTTCGAGCAGCCCCGCCATCCACTGCAGCTTGGAGTACCGGAAGAGCTGGTCCATGGGGATCGATCCCTGGACCACCTGGCCGCGCTGCACCTGGTACCGGTTGTCGGTGTTCCAGAGCTCGTAGAGCCCATCGAGCGCCTTCCGGACGATCCGTTCGGGCTTCTCGTCGTCCCCGATCTCGATGTAGCACATGGCCTGGGACGACACCTTGCCCGCGTTGTAGAAGCAGCCGAACGACTCGATGCTCTCGTTCTCGTAGTCCCACTCCGGGAAGAGGTACTTGCCGATGGCGATGTTCATCATGCCGACCGTGAGGGCCCACTGGGCGTCGTCCCCCCGGTACGCCCCGGGCAGGGACCAGCCGAGCAGGACGTTCTTCTTGTCCACGAGCCCCTTGTAGGTGCGGAGCTCCTGCGTCACGGGCGGGGGCGGCTCGGCCGAGGGCCCGGCGATGCGCGCCGGGCGCTCGACCAGGGAGATGGGGACGTTGGGATTCTTGGGATCGGCGAGCTGCTCGGCGCGGAACGCCTCGCTGATGTAGGTGGGAATCTGGTCGGGGTCGAAGTCGCCCACCACGAGGACGGTTGCGTTCTCGGGCCGGTAGTAGCGCTGCGTCCACTCCTGGATGGCGGGCAGCGTGATGGCGTTCAGGGTCTCGTGGCTGCCGATGGTCATCCGGTGGTCGTGGTGTCCCTCCGGATAGAGCTGCTCGAGGAGGTAGGCCCAGATGTCGCCCGGCCCCTGCTCGCGGTTGCCCCGGAGCTCGTTGCGCACGACCTCGCGCTCGACGTGCATGACCTCGTCCGTGACGCCCTGGACCACGTTGGTCATGCGCAGCGACTCGAGGCGGAGGAGCGGGACGAGGGCGTCCCTGGGAGCGATGGTGAGGTAGTTGGTGCGGTCGGTCGCGGTGGTGGCGTTGAAGTTCCCGCCCAGCTGCTTCACGAAGTCCATGACCTTGGGCAGGTCGCCGTGGACCGCACGGAAGTTCAGGTGCTCCACGAGGTGGGCGAGCCCGTCCATGCCGACGGGGTCCTCGGCGCTGCCGACGTCGAAGACGGAGTTCACCGACACGACCGGGCGGGTGTGGTCCTCCTGGAACACGATGCGCAGTCCTGAGGGGAACTGGAAGTCCCGGATCCGGATGTCGTAGGGGATGGTCTGGAGGGCGTAGTCGGAGGCCGGGACCTTGCCGGCCTGGGAGGGCACGGCGCAGACGCCGGCGAGGACGAGGAAGGGGACGATCCGGGCGACCTTGGAAGGCGGCATGACGGTCTCCGCCGGGCGACGCGGCCCGGGAGGGGGGGTCTCCTCCCTCCCTATCGCTCCCGCGGGGCGCGGGCAGCGAGCGATGGGATAGGTCCATCCCGTGCCGGGTCCCCCCCCCTCCCCCGCCCTCCCTGCCCCCACCACCGCCCACCGGGAGCTTGAGGACGGCGCGTGGTGGCAGGACGCCCTGCCCGAGTGGTCACGGATCGAGCCCGAGGCCTTCCTGGATCCGGCCTGGCAGGCCAGGAACACCGTGACGTCGGGCGAAGCGCTCCTGTCCCTCGTGGGGAGCGTGGCCCCCCGCTGGTTCGGGCCGGACCTCCGGCGTGGCCTGCGCAGGGCGCCGATGGCGCTGCGGGTGCCGCCGTACCTGCTGGCCCTGACGGACTGGCGCCGGCCGGGCGTGGATCCGATACGGCGGCAGTTCGTGCCGCTCGGCTCCGAGCAGGAGGACGACCACCCGCTGGCGACGCCGGACAGCCTGGCCGAGCAGCGCAACACCGTGGCACCCGGTCTCGTCCGCCGGTACCCGTCCAAGGCCCTCCTCCTCGCACTCGACGCCTGCCCCGTGCACTGCCGGTGCTGCACGCGCTCCTACGCGGTCGGGGCCGACACGCCGGCCCTCACCCGCACCCTGCGGTTGAGCGCCGATCCGGCCCGCTGGGAGCCGGCCCTGGCCTGGGTGGCCGAGCACGAGGAGATCGAGGACCTCACGCTCTCGGGCGGGGACGCGATGCTCCTGCCGCCCGCGAGGGTGACCCAGATCGGCGAGCGCCTCCTCTCGATCGGGCACGTCCGTCGGATCCGGCTCGCCACTCGTCTCCTGACCGCCTGCCCGATGGCGTTCCTGGCGGGTCGGCCGTGGCCCCGCGCGCTGTCCCGGCTCGCCGCCGCGGGCCGCCGTCGGGCCGTCCAGGTCTCGGTCCAGGTCCATGCCGGGCATGCCCGCGAGATCACCGCCCTCACCGCCCGGGCCGTCGCCGCGCTCGTGGAGGGGGGCGTCGTCGTGCGCGCCCAGATCGTCCTCCAGCGCGGCGTCAACGACGATCCGGCCGGGCTGATCCAGCTGCTCCGTCGCCTCGCCTGGATCGGTGTCCAGCCGGTCTACGTCTACCTCCACGACCTGGTGCCGGGGGTCGAGGCGCTGCGCACCAGCCTCGCAGCCGCCTGCGAGCTGGAACGTCGGGTGCGCGGCACCCTCGCGGGGTTCGACACGCCCGCGTTCGTGGTGGACCTCCCAGGCGGCGGCGGCAAACGCGACGTCCACTCCTTCGACGCCTACGACCGCCGGACCGGCCTCGCCGTGTTCCGCAGCCCGGTCGTCGCGCCCGGGCGGCGGTACGCCACCGCCGATCCGCTCCGCGATCTCGATCCCCCGGTCGCCGCGGCCTGGCGGGATCCCGAGGCCCGCCGCCGGATGCTGGAGGAGGCAGGCGTCTCGCTCGCCGAGGCCTGATCCGCGCGCATGCCGGTCGGGTCGGACGGCCGCCAGACGCTCGTGGCGTGCCGGCGAGGAACCGGCGCCTCCCCCCCGGCCCCGGCATCCCCAGAAGCGAGAAGCCCCCTCCGAAGAGGGGGCTTCATGAGAAGTGGGCCATAGGGGAAGGTTATCGAACTCCGGCGCAGGGGACGTGGCGGCCGGGAGTGCGCCTGGAACGTCGCTCGCGGCCTGGGCGGAGGCGTGGCGGGGATTCTGGGCAGCGCCGCCGGAGGCGTGGCGGGAGGGGAGGCTCGGGTTGGTCCTCGCGGAACTGGTAGAGCGGTAGGCCCGCGCTCGCTCGGGTGGGTCCTGGGCGTGCTATCGTCGGTCCGTCCGAGGCCCGCCATGTCCACCACCGTACCCACCGTCCTCCTGTCCCTGCTCCTCGCCGTGGGCTGCCAGGACGCCAGCCCGGAGGACGACTCGAACCCGGTCGACACCGCTCCCGAGGTGATCGATGGCCAGGTGCCGGAGAGCGACTGGAGGAACGACGACGGGTGGTACCTGATCGTCCGCGCCGCAGGCTCGGCCTGCACGGTGGAGCCGGGAGGCTGGTGGGGCGCCGGCTTCGAGGGGCCGCTCACTGCGGAGGCCGGCACGTTCTCGTGGGCGGGCACGCACATGGAGGCGCACCGCTGGGAAAGCAAGGACTATGGGGCACCCGTCACCGCGACGGGTTCCGTCACCCCAGCGCTCCTCACCATGCACCTCGAGGTCGAGGGCACGCCCGAACACACCACCGACATGATCCTGGAGCCGACGGACTTCGGCGAGGACGACGACTGCTGGATGGCCGGGTAGGGCCGCCGGGCTGCGGCTCACCGCTCCCCGTGCCGCCTCACGTTCTCCGCCTTCCACAGCAGGCCGGGGTGGACCGCGAGCACGCCCCGCAGGCGGGGGTCCTCGGTGAGCAGCTCCGGGGAGATCACGCCGAGATCGTTGAGCCTCTCGAGGAACTCGCGCTCGTTCTCCCGGAGGGGGAGCACGAGGTCGAGGCGGTCGCGGGTCTCCCGGACCAGGTCCTCTGTCCACCCCTGGAGATCGGAGCGTGCGGGGGCGGTCCCCCGGCGCATCAGGGGGAGCAGGTTCCGTTCGACCTCCCGGGGTTCCACGAGGACCTCGTCCCGCGCCACCGTGCGCCAGTCCCTTCGGTTCACGCCCCCGTAGACCACGAAGGCGAGCCTCAGCCTCTCCCGATCCAGGTCGTCTCGCGCGAGGAGCGTCCGGGCGTCGAACACGTCGCGAGAGGCCGACCGGCCGAATAGCGCGGCCAGCTTTCCCGCGACGAGTTCGTGCACGTCGAGGACCTGCACGCCCTGGGCCCCGACGCCCGCGAAGGTCTTGGAGGACCTCGCGACCGGCGGCCAGAGGGGGGTTCGGAGGAGGAAGTTGAGGTCCAGCTCCAGGGCGCCCGTCCCACCGTCCGCACGGGTGTAGGCCAGCCTCCACTTTCCTCCCGCGTGATCCGTTGGAACGCGACGGACGTCCAGGTCGAGGCGCCGGCAGACCGCCGCTGTGGCCTGCTCCACCCTCGGGCGTTGGGCGAGCGTCTCCTCGCGCGTCACGGCTCCGACGTAGTCGAGGTCGACGTCGACCGAGAGCCGGGGGACGTCGAGGAGGAACAGGTGGATGGCCGTGCCGCCCTTCAACGCCAGGCGGGGACGGAGGAAGGCATGGGACCGGAGGCCTCCCAGGAGTTCGAGGAGGCGCACCACCTTCTCGAAGACGTCGGCCTGGAAGCCGGCCGCGGAAGCCTCGCCGAGCAGTTCGTCCTGCGTGAGGATCATCCCGGTTCCTCCCAGGCCCGGTGGAGGAGCGACTCGGGCACGACGAGGCCCCAACGCGGCACGACACGGCCGGGTTCCCGTCGGGCGTCGAGGTAGCAGGGGGTCGAGGGAACCCTGGCGGCCAGCGCGTCGAGGTGACGGTCCTCGACGAGCAGCGTCTCCCGGTGCTGCTCGAGGAAGAAGCCGACCCGCGCCACGGTGAGCGCCGATCCGATCCGGAGGGCCAGGGCGACGACCTCGTCCAGGTCGAAGAACTCGACCATCTCCAGGCTCCGCCAGATCTCCTCCCAAGCGCCCCCCTTGTCCGGCTGGTCCATCAGGTCCACCAGCGTACGCTCGTACGTCGTCGCCCGGATCCTCCCTCCCGCGCGGCCCACCACCTGGACTCCGCCCCCCCAGTCCGGGACGCGGCGCCAACGCCTGTCGACCTGGACCGGAACCACATCCGTCCCGAGCCAGGCCCATGCGCGGGACCGCGCCGCGGTCAGGACGTGCAGCCGGCTCCAAGGCGAGTAGACCCGGCCGCGGAGCTGGAGCGCGGCGTGAAAGGCGATGACCGCGTCCTCCGTGTGGCTCCCGGCGACGAGGAAGGGGTCGGGCTGGAAGGTCCCGGAGTCGGCGCCGACAGGCACCGTCGCGTACAGCCCACGGCGAAGATGCAGGAGGTTCCCTGACTTCACGTGCATCTTGAGCAGCGTGGCGCTCGTGAGGCGGCTACGGTCCGCGCTCGCGTGGAACGCGTGGAAGTCCTCCGCTCGGAAGACCGGATGGGAGCGGAACCAGGCGAGGGGAGATGGATGCTGCGCGCACATGATGGTATATAAACTACCAATAAGCGCGCTTCCCGTCAATCACCCAAGACGGCTCCCTGCCGCCGGAACGCGAGAAGCCCCCTCCAAGGGCGAACCTGGAGGGGGCTTCGAGGATTGGTGGAGCAGAAGGGAATCGAACCCTCGACCCCCAGAATGCCATTCTGGTGCTCTCCCAGCTGAGCTACTGCCCCGGTCGGCCCCGCCCTGGTATCCGGGGATTCGCCCCCCGGCAAGCAGGCAGCGGCGTGGCCTAGGGCTTCCTGTGCTCCTGCGGAGGCGCCTCCGGCTCGTGCTCCTCGGGCACCGACGGCTCGCCGGCGGCCACCCGCTCCTCCTCCACCCGGGCGAGGCGGGCCTTGACCTCGCGGATCCGCGTGGCGGTGGCCCAGAGGTCGGGGTGGTGGATCTTTCCGGCCTCGAGGAGGGGCAGGACCTCCCGCCCCAGCGCGAGGTAGAGGTTGTCGCACTCCCTCCGCAGCTTGAGCACCTCGAGCTGGACGCGCCCGTACCGGGCGGCGTGGTCGATCTCGCTGCGCCCGCGCTCCACGGCCACGCCGAGGACGTCGGTCACGGCCTTGATGAGGCCGGCGCCGGCCTCCTCGATGGTGCCTCGATTGAACGGGCTCTCGGGGCGCTCGGGACGCTCGGGCCCCGCCGTCTCGGGCCTGGTACGCTTGTCGGTCCGTCGCCTGGGCATCCCGACCTCCTTGGGGCAACCGCCCTCGGTCGACGCAGTCCTAGCGCCGTATCCCGGTACGCGTCAACGCCCTCCGGACCTTGACACCCCCACGGCCCTGCGGTACGGAAAGGGGGCGTTGGCACTCCGAGCGTGGATGGCGGAACATGGTAGACGCGCCAGTTTGAGGGGCTGGTGGCCGCGAGGCTGTGGGGGTTCGAGTCCCCCTCCACGCACCATCGCGACGGCACCCGGATCCCGGGTGCCGTCCGCGTCTGGGGAGCACGGATCCGCCCTCGGCGGAACGCCTACTCGCCCTTCTCCTCGGCGGCGGCCTCGGTCCCGGCGGCCGGCTCGGAGGCGGGGACGTCCTCGGCGACGAGCTCCACCACGCTCATCGGCGCATTGTCACCGGGCCGAAGCCCGATCTTGGAGAGCCGGGTGTACCCGCCCGCCCGGTCCTTGTACCGCTCGGCGTACTCGTTGAAGACCTTCTCGAGGGCGCTGCGGTCGTGCACCCAGCGCCGCACCTGGCGGATGGCGTGCACCCGCCGGGCGCGGGCCGCGGCCAGGTCGTCGCCCGTGAGGACGAGGAGTGAGCTGGGGGGGACGCGCTTGCCCAGGGTGATGAGCCGATCGGCGATGCGGCGCAGCTCCTTCGCCCGGGGTTCCGTGGTGCGGATCTTCCCGTGGAGCATGAGCGAGGTGACCATGTTCCGGAACATGGACATGCGCTCGGTGGTGTCCATGCCGAGCTTGCGGTGCGCGTTCAGGTGACGCATGGGAACCTCCTGGGGACGCCCGTATCAGGCGTTCCGGCCGGGAATCTTCGGGAGCTTCATGCCCAGCGACAGGCCGAGCTCGGCGAGGATCTCCTTGATCTCGTTGAGCGACTTCCGGCCGAAGTTCTTGGTCTTGAGCATCTCGGTCTCGGTGCGCTCGACGAGCTGGTAGATGTACTCGATGCCGGCGTTCTGCAGGCAGTTCGCCGCTCGGACGGACAGCTCGAGCTCGTCCACCCGCTTGAAGAGGTTGTCGCTCATCTCCTCGGACTCCTCGGAGCGAGCCTCGCCGGAGGGCTCGTCCTCCTCGGCGAAGTTGATGAAGACCTGCAGCTGCTCCTTGAGGATCTTGGCCGCGAACGCGAGTGCGTCCTCGGGCCGGACCGAGCCGTCGGTCCAGATCTCGATCGTGAGCTTGTCGTAGTCGGTACGCTGCCCGACGCGGGCCTGCGTGACGTTGTACTTGACCCGGAGGACGGGGGAGTGGATGGCATCGATGGGGATGATGCCGATCTCCATGTCCTCCTTCTTGTTGGTCTCGGCCGGGACGTACCCGTGTCCCATGGCCACGTTGACCTCGGCGGAGAACCGGCCACCCTCGGTGAGGGTGGCGATGGCGTGCTGCGGGTTGAGGACCTCCACATGGCTGTCGAACTCGAGGTTGCCCGCGCGCACGACCACGGTCTCGCCCGGGCACCCGCTGACGTCGATGTGGCCGCGCAGATCCTCGAGGGCGGACATGCGGAACAGCACGCCCTTCAGGTTGAGGACGATGTCGGTGACGTCCTCGATGACGCCGGGGATCGAGGAGAACTCGTGGAGGACGCCGTCGATGCGGACCCAGGTGATGGCCGCACCCTGGAGGCTGGACAGGAGCACGCGGCGGAGGCTGTTGCCGACGGTGATGCCGAAGCCGCGCTCGAGCGGCCGGGCAACGAACTTGCCGTACCGCTCGCTCGAGCGGATGTCGCGCTCGATGCCCTTGGGTCGGATGAGGTTTCGCCAGTTGGCGTAGGTGACGTCGTGCATGGGGTCTCCACCGGGTTTCTGCCCGCCCGGCCTGCGGCGGGTTCCTCACCCGGAGGGGGGGGAGGCCGGCGCTCGCGCGCCCGGACGGGCCAGGTCCGGGGCCCCGTGGGGGGCCCGGCGGTACGGGATCAGACCCGGCGCCGCTTGGGGGCGCGGCAGCCGTTGTGGGGGATGGGGGTGACGTCCCGGATCTGGGTGACCTTGAGGCCGGCGGCGGCCACGGCGCGGAGTGCGGACTCGCGGCCCGCACCCGGGCCCTTCACGAAGACCGCGGCGGCCTTCATGCCGTGCTCGATGGCCTTGCGGACGGCGTCCTCGGCCACGAGCTGGGCGGCGAACGGGGTGGACTTGCGGGAGCCCTTGAAGCCCTTCACGCCGGCCGAGGACCACGCCACGGTGTTCCCCTGGACGTCCGTGACGGTGACGATGGTGTTGTTGAAGGTGGCCTGGATGTGGACCACACCGCTGGGCACGTTCTTCTTGACGCGACGAGCGACCTTCTTCCGAGGGGTGGCCATGCCTTGACTCCTACCGCTTCTTCGCGACGATGCGACGCGGACCCTTGCGGGTCCGGGCATTGGTGTGGGTACGCTGCCCGCGCACGGGGAGGCCCTTCTTGTGCCGGACGCCGCGGTAGCAGTTGATGTCGATGAGGCGTTTGACGTTCATGGCGACCTCCTTGCGGAGCTCGCCCTCCACCTTGTGGCTGCGCTGGATGACCTCGCGGATCCGGGCCACCTCGAGCTCGGAGAGGTCACCGGCCTTGACGCCGTACGCGACCTGAGCCTCGTCGAGGATCTTCCGGGCCGTGGAGCGCCCGATGCCGAAGATGTAGGTGAGCGCGATCTCGACGCGCTTGATGCGGGGAAGGTCGACACCTTCGATGCGTGCCATCGGGGTGCTCCTACTTCTGGCGCTGCTTGTGCTTGGGATTGGCGCAGATCACGCGGACCACGCCCCGCCGCTTGATGATGCGGCACTTCTCGCAGATCCGTTTCACGGATGCCTTGACCTTCATGTCGTCTCCTCGCCGGCGTTCGGCCGGTTCATCGGATGGCGGGCCCGTCCTCAGTCGAGGGTCGTGAGGATGACCGGGCCCTTCTCGGTAATGGCGATGGTGTGCTCGAAGTGTGCGGTGATGCTTCCGTCCCGGGTGGTGACGGTCCAGCCGTTGCTCTCCACCTGCGTCAGGTGACTGCCCATGGACACCATGGGCTCGATGGCGATGCAGAGACCGGCTTTGAGGAGGACGCCCGTGTGGGGCTGTCCGAAGTTCGGCACCGTGGGCTCCTCGTGGAGGTCGCGCCCGACGCCGTGCCCGACGTAATCCCGGATGACGCTGAACCCCCGGGGGGTGACGTGGGACTCGACGGCGTGGCCGATGTCCCCCGTGCGATTCCCCGGAACTGCGCGGGCGATGCCCTCGTATAGGCTCTCCCGCGTGGCGTCAAGCAACTCGAGGGTTCGAGCGGTCACCTCGCCGATGACCACCGTGAAGGCCCGGTCGGCGTGGTACCCCCCGTACTGGAGCCCGATGTCGATGGACACCACCTCCCCCGGCCGGAAGGGGGTGTCGTCCGGGATGCCGTGCACGACCTCGTCGTCGCGGCTGATGCAGAGCGTGGCGGGGAAGGCCCGGTTTCCACCGGCCTTGTAGCCCTTGAACGAGGGCACGGCGCTCCGCTTGCGGATCTCGGTCTCGGCGAGGGCGTCGAGTTCGCGCCCGGTCATGTGCGGTCCGATGGCCGCCTCGAGGATCGCCACGACCTCGGCCAGCCGCTGCCCGCTGGCCCGCATCGCGGAGATCTCCCAAGGAGCCTTCAGCCGGATCATCGGCGAGCGACCTCGATCCCCCGCGCGATCATGGCGAAGATGGCATCGATCGAACCCACGCCGTCCACGTCGAGAACCGCGCCATTGCGGCGGTAGTGGTCCACGATGGGCGAGGTCTGGCGGTGGTAGGTGCCGAGGCGCGCCCGGACCGTGTCCTCGCGGTCGTCCGGCCGCTGGACGAGGGGCTGGCCGCAGCGGTCGCAGATCCCCTCGGTCCCGGGGGGGCTGAAGCGGACGTGGTACGTGGCCCCGCAGGCCAGGCAGGTCCGCCGGCCACCCATCCGGGACACCACCTCCTCGTCCGGGACGACGAGGCTGATGACGAGGTCCACGCGCTGGCCACGGGCCGCGAGCATGCGGTCCAGGAACTCCGCCTGGGGCAGCGAGCGCGGGTACCCGTCGAGGAGGGCACCCTGGGCGCAGTCGGGTTCCTGGAGCCGGTCCTGGACCATGTCGGACACCACCTCGTCGGGCACCAGCGCCCCCACGTCCATGAACGACCGGGCGCGCAGGCCCAGCTCCGTGCCCTCCCTCAAGTGCTTGCGGAACATGTCGCCCGTGGCGACCTGGGGGATCGCGAGCGTGTTGACGATGCGGGCGGCCTGGGTGCCCTTGCCGGCTCCGGGGGGCCCGAGGATCACGATGAACATGGTGCCTCCGGGAGCGGACCGGGGGGATCCGCTCACTTCTCCTCGGTCGCGGTCAGCATGCGCCGGCGGCTGCGGACGCGGCCCAGGAGGGGGCCTCCGGGCTGCGTGACGCCGTCGTAGTGCCGGGTGAGGAGGTGGGCCTCGATCTGGCTCACGGTGTCGAGCGTGACCCCGACCACGATGATGAGGCTGGTGCCGCCGAAGTAGAACGGGACACCGTACTCCTGGATGAGCAGGGTGGGCAGGATGCACACCGCCGCGAGGTACACCGCGCCCACGCTCGTGAGACGGGTCAGCAGGTAGTCGATGAAGTCGGCCGTCTGGCGCCCGGGTCGGATGCCGGGGACGTAGCCCCCCTGCCGCCGGAGGTTGTCGGCCACGTCCACGGGGTTGAACGTGATGGCCGTGTAGAAGTAGGCGAAGAAGATGATCAGGATGACGTAGACGACGACGTAGAGCCAGCGCCCGGGCGCGAAGGCCCCGGCAAGGGAGACCAGGGCGGGGGCGTTGTAGAACGAGGCGATGGTGCCCGGGAACATGAGCACCGACGATGCGAAGATCGGCGGGATGACGCCCGAGGTGTTGAGCTTGAGCGGGAGGTGGGTGGCCTGTCCTCCGTAGATTCGGCGGCCGACCACACGTTTCGCATACTGGATCGGCACGCGCCGTTGGGCCCGTTCCACAAACACGATGAAGGCCACCACCAGGACCATCCCCGTGAGGAGGAGCACCAGGCCGAGGAGGTTCATGTCCCCGATCCGGACTTTCTGGATGGTGTTCATGATGGCCGAGGGCAGCCGTGCGATGATGTTCGCGGTGATGAGGATCGAGGATCCGTTGCCGATCCCGCGGTCGGAGATCTGCTCTCCCAGCCACATCACGAAGCAGGCCCCGGCCGTCATGGTCATGGCGGTCATGAGGCGGAAGCTCCAGCCGGCGTGGATGACGATGTCGGCGCCGGCGGAGGTCTTCATGCGCTCGAAGGTGAACGCGCTCGCGAACGCCTGGACGATGGAGATCGCGATGGCCAGGTACCGCGTGTACTGGATGACCTTGTTGCGCCCCGTCTGGCCTTCCTTGTTGATCCGCTCGAGCTGCGGTACCACCACCACCATCATCTGCATGAGGATGCTGGCGGAGATGTACGGCATGATGCCCAGCGTGAAGACGCTGAACTGCTCCAGGGCGCCGCCGGAGAACATGTCGTAGAGGCCGAACAGCGTGCCCTGGTTGCCGGCGAAGAACTCGCCGAGCGCCTCGCGGTCGACGCCGGGGGACGGCACGAACACGCCGAGGCGGTACACCGCGAGCAGACCCAGCGTGAAGAGGATCCGGTTCCGGAGGTCCGGGGTCCTCGCGATGCTGGTGAAGACGTTCGCCACGAGGCTACACCGCCTCGGTCGAGCCGCCCGCCGCCTCGATGCGCGCCTTCGCGGCGGCGCTGAAGCGGGCGGCCTTCACCGTGAGGGGAGTCGTGAGTTCGCCGCGACCCAGGACCTTGAGGCCGTCGCGGCCGATGCGGGAGATGACGCCGGCCCGCTTCAGGGCGAACACGTCCACCTCGGCGTTCGCCTCGAACCGGCCCTCGAGGTCGCCGACGTTGACGATGGTGAAGTCCTTGGCGAAGACGTTGGTGAACCCGCGCTTGGGCAGGCGCCGGACGAGGGGCATCTGCCCGCCCTCGAAGCCGGGCCGGATGTTGGCGCTGGTGCGGGCCCTCTGGCCCTTCTGGCCACGGCCCGCGGTCTTGCCCCAGCCTGAGCCCTGGCCGCGGCCGATCCGCTTGCGGGTGGTCTGGGAGCCGGGGACCGGCTGGAGGCGGGAGAGTTCGTCAGCCATGTTCCACTCCTGGTGCGGGGACCGGGCGCGGCCGGAGGCCTACGCCTCGACCTCCTCCACGTCCACCATGTGCAGGACCTTCTTGATCATCCCGCGGACCGCGGGGGTGTTCTCGAGGACACGCACCTCGTTCGGCCGGCGGAGGCCGAGGCCTTCCAGGTGTTTCCGCACTGCGGGCTTCTCGCCGATCGAACTGCGCCTGAGGGTGACCTGGATGCGGTTCATGGCGCCTCCCACGTTCGTGGAGCGGCGTCGGCCGGAACGACGCGATCCTTGAACTGGTAGTTGTCGAGGACCCGCTCCCGGTCCCCGGAGGTGCGCAGCGCGTACTGCTCCGGCGACTCGATCTGGTGGAGGGCGTCGTCCACCGCGCGGCTCAGGTTGAAGGGATTGTTCGAGCCGAGGCTCTTGGTCAGGGCGTCGTGGACGCCGACCGCGTCGAGGATGGCGCGGACCACCGGCCCGGCGATGACCCCCGTGCCCGGACTGGCCGGGCGGAGGAGGACCCGCCCCGCTCCGAAGTGCCCCTCCACCACGTGGGGGAGGGTGCGGCCCGAGAGGGGGACCTCGAACATGCTCTTCCGGGCCTGCTCGGTGGCCTTGCGGATGGCCTCGGGCACCTCGTTGGCCTTGCCGTGGCCGATCCCCACGTGCCCCTCGCCGTCCCCCACCACCACCAGGGTGGAGAAGGAGAACCGACGTCCGCCCTTGACGACCTTCGCCACGCGGTTGACGTGCAGGATCTTCTCGATGAACCCAGAGTCCTCTTCGGGAGCCTGGACCTTCTGCTGCCTGGGCATGCGTGTCTCCCTGGAATGCCTAGAACGTCAGGCCCGCTTTGCGGGCGCCGTCGGCGAGGGCCTTGACCCGGCCGTGGTAGAGGTAGCCGTTGCGGTCGAAGACGACCTCCTGGATGCCGGCCTCGACGGCCTTCTTTCCGATCATCTCGCCGAGGGTCGCGGCCGCGGGGCGGTTGCCGCCCTTGGCGCCGGTGGCCTTGTACTCGGACGAGAGCGTGCTCGCGGCCACGAGCGTGTGGCCCCGGTCGTCGTCGACGATCTGGGCGTAGATGTGCTTCCCGCTGCGGAACACCGTGAGGCGGGGACGCACTGCGGTGCCGGAGATCTTCTTCCGGATGGAGGCCTTCCTCCGGAGCCGCTTCTCGAGTTCGACGTTGGTCTTGGCCATGGTGGATCCCCTCAGGTCCTAGGCAGCCGACTTGCCGGCCTTGATCCGGACGAACTCGCCCTCGTACCGGATGCCCTTGCCTTTGTAGTGGTCGGGCGGCCGGACCGCGCGCACGCGCGCTGCGGTGAGGCCGACCCTCTGCTTGTCGATCCCCTCGATGAGGATCCGGGTACCGCCCTCGACCTTGATCGTGATGCCCTCGGGGACGGTGAATTCCACGGGCTGGCTGTAGCCGACGACGAGCGAGAGCGTGTGGCCCTGGAGCTCGGCCTTGTAGCCGACGCCCTGGATCTCGAGGCGCCGCTGGAAGCCCTGGGACACGCCCTTCACCATGTTGGCCAGGAGGGCGCGCTGGAGGCCGTGGAACGCCCGCTGGGCGCGGGTGTCGTCGGAGCGCGTGACCGCGACCGTGGAGCCGTCGACGTGGAGGTCGATCCCCTGGGACCGCTTCTGGGTGAGCTCGCCCTTGGGGCCCCTCACCCGTACGAGGACGCCGTCGACCGTGACGGTGACGCCGGCCGGGAGCTGAACGGGCAACTTTCCGATGCGGGACATGGTGGCCTCTCCGTGCCTTGGGGTGGCTACCAGACGTAGCAGAGGATCTCGCCGCCCACGCCTTCGCGGCGGGCATCGCGATCCGTGAGGACGCCCCTGGGCGTGGTCAGGATGGCCGTGCCGAGCCCGTTGCGGACGTATGGGATCTCGTCCCGGCGGACGTAGACGCGACGGCTCGGACGGCTGACCCGCTGGATGCCGCGGATGACGCCCTGGTTGGAGGCGTCGTAGCGGATCTGGACGCGGACGGTGCTGTGCCGGCCTTCGCGCTGCTCGGTGAAGCCGCTGATGAACCCCTCGGCCTGGAGGAGCCGGAGGATGTCCAGCTTCAGGCGCGAGGTGGGCATGCTCACGGACTCGTGCCCAGCATGGCTGGCATTCCGGATCCGCGTGAGCAGGTCGGCGACGGGGTCGGTCATCGACATTGTCGACACTCCTTGATGGTCCTTCGACCCTTCTCCGCGCGCTACCAGGACGCCTTCACGACGCCAGGGATCTGGCCTTCGTGGGCGAGGTTCCGGAAGCAGATGCGGCACATGTCGAACTTCCGCAGGTAGGCGCGCGGCCTCCCGCAGATGGGGCAGCGGTTGTAGTTCCGCACCTTGAACGTGTTGTCCTTGCGGGCCGCCTTGATGCAGATGGACTTCTTGGCCACGGTGCGCTCCTAGTCGCGGAAGGGCATGCCCAGTTTCTTCAGCAGGGACCGCGCTTCGGGGTCGGTCCCCGCCGTCGTGACGATGGTGACGTTCATCCCCGTGATGCGCTCGACCTTGTCGTAGTCGATCTCGGGAAAGATGATCTGCTCCGACAGGCCGAACGAGAAGGTGCCCCGGCCGTCGAACGACCGCGGGTTCAGCCCGCGGAAGTCGCGGATCCGCGGGATCGCCACTGAGATCAGGCGATCCAGGAACTCCCACATGCGATCGCCCCGGAGCGTGACCTTGGCCCCGACGGGCATGCCCTCGCGGAGCTTGAAGTTGGCGATGGACTTGCGGGCGCGCCGGATCAGGGCCTTCTGGCCGGTGATGCGGGCCAGCTCGTCGGCCGCGTTCTCCAGGATCTTGACGTTGTGGATCGCCTCCTTGAGGGAGGTGTTCACCACGATCTTCTCGAGGCGGGGCACCTGCATGGGGTTGGTGTACCCGTGCTCGGTCCGCATCGCGGGGACCACCTGCTCCAAGTAGCGCTTCCGGAGACGTGCACGCATCGCGGACTCCTCTACGCCTTGACCGGCGTGCCGATGGGCTCACCGGTGCGGCGGTCGACCCGCACGCGCGTCCCGTCCTCCTGGATGCGCCAGGCGGGCTTCATGCGGGCCTTCTTCTCGGTGTTCCACAGGGCCACGTTGGAGATGTCGACGGGGGCTTCCTTCTCCAGGATCCGACCCGGCTGCTCGGGGGTGCCCCGCACGTGCCGGCGGACCATGTGGACGCCCTCCACCACCACCTTCCCCTTGTCGGGAAGGAGGCGGATGACGCGGCCGGTGCGCCCCTTCTGGGCCCCGGCCAGCACGACTACGACGTCGTCCTTGCGGATCTTGTACTTGGGCTTGTCGGACATGGGATCTCCGGCCGGACCCTAGAGGACCTCGGGGGCGAGGGAGACGATCTTCATGAACTTGCGGTTGCGGAGCTCCCGCGCGACGGGGCCGAAGATGCGCGTGCCGATCGGCTCGCCCTGCGCGTTGATGAGGACCGCGGAGTTCGTGTCGAAGCGGATGTAGGTGCCGTCGCGGCGGCGGATCTCCTTGGCCGTGCGGACCACGACCGCCTTGACCACGTCCCCCTTCTTGACCTTGCCGTGGGGGATGGCCTCTTTCACGCTCACCACGATGATGTCCCCGACGGAGGCATACTTGCGCTTGCTCCCGCCGAGGACCTTGATGCACAGGAGCTTCTGGGCGCCCGAGTTGTCGGCGACGTCCAGGACGGTCTGCATCTGGATCATGGGGACCTCCTCGGGCGGCCGCTACGCGCCGGTGCCGGCGGGGCGCCGATCGATGACGACCCACCGCTTGGTACGGGACAGGGGGCGGCTCTCCTGGATGACGACGACGTCGTCCGGCTGGCAGGCGTTGTCCGCGTCGTGGGCGGCGAAGCGCCGGCTGCGGTTGACGATCTTGCCGTACTCGCGGTGCGCGACGCGGCGGACGACCTCGACGATGACCGTCTTGTCCATCTTGTTGGACACGACGCGCCCTGTGAGGGTGCGGCGGCCGCTGTGGGTCTGCTCCGTGGACATGGGACTCTCTCATCGGTCCCACGGTGGATCGTCGCGAAGAGCGGATGGCTGGTCGAGGCTGCCCTTCGGTCTCCCGGGGGACGGGACGCGCAAGGGGTGGCTCAGGGCCAGGCACCGTCGGACTGGACGATGCCGCGGGACTCCAGGGGAACGGGTGGAGCCTTGGGGATGCCTCGCGAGGAGGCGCGCCGTCCGGGATCGGACGGCGCCCGGGCTGTTAATCCTTGCCCTTGATCTTGTCAACGATGCCGCGGAGGAACCCGGAGGCCGCGCCGGTCTCCCCCGCCTGGGCGGGGGTGACCTCGCCGGTGGAGGGGTCGAAGCTCCCCCGGAAGCGGTTCCGGAGGGTGTCGGTGGCGAGGCCCTGGGCGATCTCCCGGGACCGCTGTTCGGTGCGGAGGCGGGCGACGTCCTTCCGCAGCTTGCGAGACTGGGAGGTGTCGTCGAGCTGGCCCGTGGCCTTCTGGAAGCGCGCCTGCAGGATCGCGCGCTCGATGCGCAGCTCCTCGTGGACCAGCTGCTCGTCGGACAGCTTGCGGACGTCGGCGGCCTTCATCCCAGCACCTCCTCCTTCTTGAGGAACCGGGTGCGGATCGGCAGCTTGTGGCCGGCGAGGCGGAACGCCTCCCGGGCCACCTCCTCTTCGACGCCCGACATCTCGTACAGGACCTTGCCGGGGCGGACGACGGCCACCCACTCCTCGGGGTTGCCCTTGCCCTTGCCCATGCGGGTCTCGGCCGGCTTCTTGGAGATCGGCTTGTCGGGGAACACCCGGATCCAGACCTGGCCGCCGCGCTTGACGTGGCGGGTGAGCGCCACGCGGGCCGCCTCGATCTGGCGAGCGGTGATCCAGCCGCAGGAGACCGCCTGGAGCGCGAAGCCTCCGAAGGAGACCTCGCACCCGCGGCGCGCCACGCCGCGCATCCGGCCCTTCTGGGCCTTACGGAACTTGGTTCGCTTGGGGGAAAGCATGGTGTCGCTCCGGTGTCGGGCTACTGGGCGGCTTCGTCGCCCGGCAGGGTCTCGCCCTTGAAGACCCACACCTTCACGCCGATGACGCCGTAGGTGGTGCGGGCGATCGCGTGGCCGTAGTCGATGTCGGCACGGAGCGTGTGGAGGGGCACGCGGCCCTCGCGGTACCACTCGGTACGCGACATCTCGGCCCCGCCCAGCCGGCCCGCGCACATGACCTTGATGCCCTGGGCGCCGGCCTTGCGGGCCTGCGTGATCGCCTTCTTGAGCGCCCGGCGGAACGAAACGCGCTTCTCGAGCTGGGCGGCGATGTTCTCAGCCACCAGCTGGCTCTCGGTCTCGACCTTCCGGACCTCGATGATGTTGAGGAAGATCTCGGTGCTCGTGAGCTTCTGGAGATCGGTCCGGAGCGCGTCGAGGCCGGCAGCCCGCTTGCCGATGATGATGCCTGGCTTGGCGGCGTGCACGAACACCTTGGCCTTGTTGGCCGCGCGCTCGATGGTGATCCGGCTGATCCCCGCGTGGAACAGCTTCTCCTTGAGGTACTTGCGGATCCGCAGGTCCTCGTGGAGGTAGCGCTGGTAGTCCTTCCCGGCGTACCACTTGGAGTCCCAGGTCCGGGTGATGCCCAGCCGGAAACCGAGGGGGTGTACCTTCTGGCCCATGGATCAACGCTCCTCGCGCTCGTCGAGCACCAGCGTGATGTGGCTCGTCCGCTTGATCACCTTCGAGGCACGGCCCATGGCTCGGGGACGGAACCGGCGCATGGTGGGGCCGCCGTCCACGGTCAGGGACCGGATGTACAGCTTGTCGATGTTCACGGAGTGGTCCGCATCCCCGTGCTCGGCGTTCGCGATCGCGGACTCGAGCAGCTTCTTGAGGAGGGGGGCCGACTTCTTGTTCGTGAAGGTCAGGACCTCGAGCGCCTGGTCCACGTCCATGCCCCGGACGAGGTCGGCGACGAGGCGTGCCTTGCGGGGCGCGACCCGGACTTTCCTGAGGATGGCCTTGGCGTTCATGATCGGGCCCTCACCTACTTGGTGGCCTTGGTCTTGCGATCGGCGGCGTGCCCGAAGAACGACCGGGTAGGGGAGAACTCCCCGAGCTTGTGCCCGACCATGTTCTCCGTGACGTACACCGGGACGAACTTGCGGCCGTTGTGGACGAGGAAGGTGAGGCCGATGAAGTCCGGCATGATGGTGGACCGGCGCGACCAGGTCTTGATGGAGCGGCTTCCACCGCCCTGCATGGCCTGGGTCACCTTCTCGACGACGTGCTGGTCCACGAAGGGTCCCTTCTTGAGGGAACGAGACATGGTTCCTCCTTCCCCGTTCCTAGGTCCGCCGCTTCACGATGAAGCGACTGGAGGGCTTTCGGCGGTTCCGGGTCTTGAAGCCCTTGGTGGGCTTGCCCCAGGGGGTGACCGGGTGACGGCCGCCCTTGGTCCGGCCCTCGCCGCCCCCGTGGGGGTGGTCGATGGGGTTCATGGCGGTGCCGCGGGACTGCGGGCGCCGGCCGAGCCAGCGGGAGCGGCCGGCCTTGCCGATCATGCGGTTCTCGTGCTCGGTGTTGCCGACCTGGCCGATGACCGCCCGGCACTCGCGGCGTACGTTGCGCAGCTCGCCCGAGGGGAGCCGGAGAAGGACGTACTCGCCCTCCTTGGCCATGACCTGGGCGAAGGAGCCCGCCGCACGGCACATCCGGGCGCCGCGCCCCGCGTCGAGCTCCACGGCGTGGACCTGGATGCCGAGGGGGACCACCGCGAGGCTCATGGCGTTGCCGGGCCGGATGTCGGCCTTGTCGCTCGTGACCACGGTGTCGCCCGCGGACAGGCCGTCGGGGGCCAGGATGTACCGCTTCTCGCCGTCGGCGTAGTGGACCAGCGCGATGCGTGCGGACCGGTTCGGATCGTACTCGACCGAGGCCACCTTCCCCGGGACCTCGAGCTTGTCGCGCAGGAAGTCCACGAGGCGGTACTTGCGGGCGTGGCCGCCGCCCCGGTGGCGGGAGGTGATCCGCCCGGCGTTGTTGCGCCCGCCGGTGCGCCCGAGCGGCGCCACGAGCGCCTTCTCGGGCTTGTCGCGGGTGATCTCGGAGAAGTCCGAGACGCTCATGAACCGGCGGCCGGGGGTGACGGGCTTGAACTTCTTGATCGCCACAGGGGCCTCCGATCAGGTGCCGTCGCGGAAGTCGATGCTGCTGCCTTCCGCGAGCTGGACGTAGGCCTTCTTCCAGTTGGAACGCTTGCCGTACCACCGGCCGAAGCGCTTGATCTTGCCGCGCACCCTCACGGTCCGGACGCCCGTGACCCGGACGCCGAAGAGACGCTCGATGGCGTCCTTGATCTGGTGCTTGTTGGCCTCGAGCCCGACCTCGAACACGTAGGTGTTCTCCCTGGTGCGGGCACGGGTGCTCTTCTCCGTGAGGAGGGGGCGGAGGACGACATCTCGGAGCTCGGCCATGGCTACCTCCCCAACCGCTCGACGATGCGTGGCACGGCCTCGGCCGTGACCGCCAGGTGCCGGTGGCGAAGGACGTCGTACACGTTCAGGCCCTCGACGGGGAGGACCGCCACGCCGGGGATGTTCCGGGCCGCGCGCAGGATCCCGTCGTCCTTTACGGGCAGGACCACGAGCACCTTGTCCCAGTCGAACGCATCGACGATCTCCTGGAACCTGCGGGTCTTGACCTCCTCGAGCTCGATCCGGTCGAGCACCCACAGGGTGCCGTCCTCGACGCGCCGGGAGAGGGCGGCCCGCAGGGCAGCGCGGCGCACCTTCTTCGGCACGTCGATGGCGTGGCTGCGGGGGGTGGGGCCGTGGACGATGCCACCGCCGCGCCACTGGGCGGCGCGGATGGTGCCCTGGCGGGCGCGCCCGGTCCCCTTCTGGCGCCACGGCTTCCGGCCTCCGCCCGAGACCTCGCTCCGCCCCTTCACGTCGTGCGTGCCCGCACGGCGCTTCGCGAGCTGGTATCGGACCATGAGGTGGAAGAGGTGCTCCTTGACCTCGACGCCGAACACGGCCGCGTCGAGCTCGACCGTCGACACCGGTTCGTGACGCTGGTTGTAGACCTCGATGACAGGCACGGGGGCCTCCTTTCCAGCGCTAGGACAGCTTGATCTCGACGTGCACGCCCGCCGAGAGGTCCAGCTTCATGAGGGAGTCCACCGTCTGCTGGTTCGGGTGGAGGATGTCGAGCAGGCGATGGTGCGTGCGCCGCTCGAACTGCTCCCGGCTCTTCTTGTCCACGTGCGGGCCGCGGAGGACGGTCCACCGGCTGATCGTGGTGGGGAGCGGAAAGGGCCCGCGGATGTCCACGCCGGTGCGACGGGCCGTCTCCACGATCTCCCGGGCGCTCCGATCCAGCAGCTTGTGGTCGTAGGCACGCAGGCGAATGCGGATCTTGTGGGTGCTGGCCATGACGACCTCCCTCGGACTAGTCCAGGATCTCTGCGACGACGCCGGCGCCGACGGTGCGGCCGCCCTCGCGGATGGCGAAGCGGAGCTGGGGCTCCATGGCCACCGGGGTGATCAGCTCCACCTCCAGCTCCACGTGG
>JBFYZZ010000144.1:0-16355 GCA_041309225.1 Deltaproteobacteria bacterium
CCACGTGGAGCTGGAGGTGGAGCTGATCACCCCGGTGGCCATGGAGCCCCAGCTCCGCTTCGCCATCCGCGAGGGCGGCCGCACCGTCGGCGCCGGCGTCGTCGCAGAGATCCTGGACTAGAACGTCACGTCTCCCGGGTCCTCGGGCCCGTGGGGATCTCCGCCGCCATCGCCGGTCCGTCCGCGCGGACACGCGCCCCCTGCACGATGCTTGCCAACCGCTGGCGGGTGGGATAGAGGCGCGGGACTCCGGGGTCCACCCCCTCCCGGGACGGGCTGCCGGACGCGGATCGGCGATGTCCAACCAGCGCTACATCATCCTGACCTTCGTGCTCGCGGCCATCGCCCTGGGGCTCACGCTGAACAGCGCCGCCTCCGAGCTCCTCGCCGCGCTGGGGTGGCCGGATCCGCTCCTCCTCGGGATCCTCGCGGCCAGCACCCTTGCGGGCATCGCCACCGGCGTCGTCACGTTCGTGGTGCTCCTCCGCAACCAGAAGGCGGTCTCCTTCACCGACGAGGTGATCGTCGAGGTCCGCAAGGTCTTCTGGCCCAAGCGGGAGGAGGTGGTGAACGCGACGACCGTGGTGCTCGTGACGTCCGGCGTCATCAGCGGGTCACTGGCGTTCTACGACTTCGTCTGGGCAAAGATCACCAACCTCTTCCTGTTCACCTCCTAGGTGGGGCCCGGCCGACAAGCCGCACCGGCCCGACCGTCCCCGGGGAACGCCCACGCGGTCCACTCCCACGGAGTCCCCAGCACCATGGCCCTTCGCTGGTACGTCGTACACACCTACTCGGGCTTCGAGAACACGGCGAAGAAGGCGCTGGAGGAGCGGGTGCAGTCCATGGGCTTCCAGGACCGCATCGTCGAGATCCTGGTGCCCACCGAGCAGGTCGTGGAGATGCGGGCCGGCACGAAGCGCGTGGTGCCCCGGAAGTTCCTCCCCGGCTACCTGCTCGTCCGAATGAAGCTCGACGACGAGACCTGGCACGTGGTCAAGGAGACCCCCAAGGTCACGGGCTTCGTCGGCAACATGCGGAATCCGCCTCCCGTCCCCGACGAGGAGGTCCTGCGCATGACCCAGCGGATGGGCGAGGGCCGCTCCGAACCAAAGCCGGTCGTCCACTTCGACCGGGGCGAGGAGGTCCGTGTCATCGACGGTCCGTTCGCCACGATGCGCGGCAGCGTCGAGGAGTCCAACCCCACCCGGAGGAAGCTCCGGGTGATGGTCAGCATCTTCGGGCGTCCCACGGCGGTGGAGCTGGACTTCGCCCAGGTCGAGAGGGTCAGCTAGGCCGGGGTCCCGGCAGGAGTCAAGGACATGGCCAAGAAGGTCATCAACGAGATCAAGCTTCAGATCCCCGCCGGCAAGGCCACGCCCGCGCCCCCCGTGGGCCCGGCGCTCGGCCAGGCGGGCGTGAACATCCCCGCCTTCTGCAAGGAGTTCAACGCCCGCACCCAGGCCCAGGCGGCCGACGGCTACACCATCCCCGTCATCATCACCATCTACTCCGACCGCTCCTTCACGTTCGTGACCAAGACCCCCCCCGTGGCCGACCTGCTGAGGCGGGCTGCGGGCGTCGAGAAGGGATCAGGGCAGCCGAACAAGGAGAAGATCGGGACGGTCACGGCGGACCAGGTCCGCATCATCGCGGAGACCAAGCTCCCGGACCTCAACACCAAGAGCATCGAGGCGGCCATTCGCACGGTCGAAGGAACAGCCCGTTCCATGGGGATCGTCGTGATGTAGCAACCCATCTGCGCGCACGGGGCAGGGCGAGGTCGCCGCCCGCTGGACCCCGGCGTGCGCGGGAGCGCAGCGGTGGCGCAGGCCCCCCCAGCCTCCCGGAGGAGCACGAGTGGCGTACAGAAGCAAGAGGTGGCGCGGAGCCCGGGGGCTCGTCGACCCCCAGACGCGCTATACCCTCCAGGAGGCCGTGGCCATCGTTCGGAAGAACGCCACGGCCCGTTTCGACGAGACCATCGAGGTCGCCGTCCGACTCGGCGTCGATCCGCGTCAGGCCGACCAGATGATTCGCGGGGCGGTTTCCCTGCCCCACGGGACCGGCCGCAAGGTGCGGGTCATCGTGTTCGCGCAGGGCGACGCCGCCCGCGCGGCGGCCGAGGCCGGCGCGGATGCGGTGGGCGCCGACGACCTCGTCCAGCGCATCCAGGCCGAGAGTTGGCTCGACTTCGACAAGGCCGTGGCCACCCCGGACCTGATGCCCAAGGTGAGCCGCCTGGGCAAGATCCTGGGCCCTCGCGGGCTCATGCCCAACCCCAAGGTGGGCACCGTGGTCCCGGCGGACCGCGTCGCGGACACCGTGCGGGAGCTCCGGGCCGGGAAGATCGAGTTCCGGGTCGAGAAGGCCGGCATCATCCACACGGCCGTGGGCAAGGCGTCCATGACCGAAGAGCAGCTGTCCGAGAACGTCACGACGCTCGTCCAGACGCTCCTCAGGATGAAGCCCGCCACCGCGAAGGGCACCTACATCCGAGGTGCGGCGCTCTCGTCCACGATGGGACCGGGAATCCGGCTCGACGTGAACGACCTCACCCGCACGTCCGATCAGACGTGACGGAGGGACCATGAACCGCCAGGAGAAAACCGAGTTCGTCGAGTCCTTCCACGAGTACGTCAAGGACGCCTCCCTCATCGTGGTCACCACCTACACCGGCACGAAGGTCAACCGGCTCACCGAGCTCCGGCGGGCCCTCGACCCGGTGGGCATCCGGTTCCAGGTCGTGAAGAACACCCTCGCGCGCCGCGCCCTCGAGGGCACCGGCCGCGAGGTCCTGAAGGACCACCTCACCGGCATGACGGCCCTGGTCGTCTGCAGGGACGATCCCGTCGCCGGCGCCAAGGTCATCCGGGAACTCTTCAAGGACATCGAGACCATCCAATTCCGCTGCGGGTACTTCGATGGTGGCCTCCTCGACGCCGATGGCGTCAAGGCCATCGCCGACCTGCCCTCCCGCGAGGAGCTGCTGTCCGTCCTGCTGGCCACCCTCCAGGAACCCGCCCGCCAGGTGCTGTCCGTCCTCCAGGCCCCCGCCCGGGACCTGGTCCACCTCCTCCACAACTACGAACAGAAACTTTCCGAGGCCCAGGGCGCGTAGGACACGCGTCCGTTCCCCCCCCCTACCGATCCAGGAGATTCCCATGTCCATCAGCCAGGCCGACGTCGTCGAATACATCAAGAACCTCAAGCTCACCGAGGTCAAGGACCTCGTGACCCAGCTCGAGCAGGAGCTGGGCGTCAAGGCGAGCGCCCCCGTGGTGATGGGCGTCGCCGCCCCCGCCGCGGCCGCCGCCGCCCAGGTCGAGGAGAAGACGGAGTTCAACGTCATCCTCACCGGGGTGCCCGACGCCACCAAGAAGATCAGCGTCATCAAGGCCGTCCGCGCGCTCACCAACCTGGGCCTCAAGGAGGCCAAGGACGCGGTCGAGGGCGCGCCCACGACCATCCGTGAGGCCGTCAACAAGGAAGACGCCGCCAACGCCAAGAAGCTGCTCGAAGAGGCCGGTGGCGAGGTCAAGGTCGACTAGGCAGTCCGTCCGTGAAGGGGAGGCCGCGGCCGGCGCGAGCCCAGGCGGCCTCCTCCCCCTGTCCTGAGAAGATCCGGGCGCATGCGCACGGCGCCCGGGCGACCCCCGAGAGGGGGCAGCCCCCCGAGGGCAGACGTTGCGCCACCTTCCGAGAGGACGTCACACCCCACATGGTCCTCCCTCCGAACGCCGTGCCGCGCCTGTGCGGATGCCCGGGCTCCTCGAGCCCCCCCGCATCCGCCACGGGTGCGCCGCGGTGTCCCCGGCGCCGCGTCCCGACGCGATCGACCGGCCGTGGTCCGACCACGGCGGCGAGGGCCGTCGACGGGGCCTGATCCCCGTCCAGAGGTTCGAGATGTCGAAAGTCCTGGCCAGCAACTATCGGTACCGCCGCTCCTTCTCCAAGATCCCACCCGTGGTCGAGGTCCAGAACCTCATCGAGGTGCAGCGGTCCTCCTACGAGCAGTTCCTGCAGCGGACGGTCCCGCCCATGGAGCGCGAGGCGATCGGCCTCCAGGCGGTCTTCAAGAGCGTCTTCCCCATCCAGGACTTCTCGAACCGCGCCTCGCTGCAGTTCGTGTCCTACGATCTCGAGCAGCCCAAGTACGACGTGGACGAGTGTCGCGAGCGGGGCATGACCTACTCCGCTCCGCTCAAGGTCACGATCCGCCTCGTGGTCTGGGACGTCGACGGCGACAGCGGCAACCGTACCGTCTCCAACATCAAGGAGCAGGAGGTCTACTTCGGCGAGATCCCGCTCATGACGGAGCACGGCACGTTCATCGTGAACGGCACCGAGCGGGTCGTGGTGAGCCAGCTCCACCGGTCGCCGGGCATCTTCTTCGACGAGCAGACCTCCAAGACCGGCGGCGCCGCCAAGAGCATCTTCTCCGCCCGCATCATCCCCAACCGCGGCTCGTGGATCGACTTCGAGTTCGACAACAAGGAGATCCTCTACGTCCGGATCGACCGCCGCCGGAAGCTGCCCGCCACCGTGCTCCTGCGCGCCCTCGGCTACAGCACCGAGGAGCTCCTCAACTACTTCTACGAGCGCGAGCGCATCCGCTGGAACGGCCACGGCTGGAGCAAGGTGAGCCCCACCGAGCTCCTGTTCCAGCAGCGCCTGTCCGAGGATCTCGTCCACCCCGAGACCGGGGAGATCCTCTGCAAGGCCGGCCGCAAGGTCCTCAAGAACATCCTCAAGCGGATGCAGCAGGCCGGGATGGTCCGGACCGAGGTCGTCGAGGTGGACGGCCTCCCGATGGAGGTGGAGGTCGGGGAGACCCCGGTGCAGGTCGAGAGCCTGGTCGGTCGGGTCGTGGCCTTCGATGTCGTCGACCTGGAGACCGGCGAGATCCTCGCCGAGTGCAACGAGCTGCTCACCGACGAGCACCTCGCAGCCATCCGCGACCGGGGCATCGACGAGTTCGAGGTGCTGTTCATCGACGGCGTGATCGTGAAGCCGTTCCTCCGCGAGACCCTCCTCCTGGACCGGATCACCTCGCCCGAGGAGGCGATCATCGAGATCTACCGGCGCCTGCGCCCGGGGGATCCCCCGACGTACGACAGCGCCTTCATGCACTTCGAGAACCTCTTCTTCAACCCCGAGCGCTACGACCTCTCGAAGGTGGGCCGTCTCAAGCTCAACCACAAGCTCGGCCTTGCCTTGCCGCTCGAGCAGACCACGCTCACCCGCGAGGACATCCTCCGGGTCGTGAAGTACCTGATCGACCTCAAGAACAACAAGGGCAAGGTGGACGACATCGACCACCTGGGCAACCGGCGCGTCCGGGCCGTGGGCGAGCTCCTCGAGAGCCAGTACCGCATCGGGCTGGTCCGCATGGAGAAGGCGATCAAGGAGCGCATGAGCCTCACCGAGATCGAGGCCCTCATGCCGCACGATCTCATCAACGCCAAGCCCGTGAGCGCGGTGGTGAAGGAGTTCTTCGGCTCCTCCCAGCTCTCCCAGTTCATGGACCAGACCAACCCGCTCTCCGAGGTCACGCACAAGCGCCGCCTCTCCGCCCTCGGCCCCGGCGGCCTGACGCGCGAGCGGGCCGGGTTCGACGTCCGCGACGTCCACACCACCCACTACGGCCGCATCTGCCCCATCGAGACGCCGGAAGGCCCCAACATCGGCCTCATCGCTTCGCTCTCCACCTACGCGAGGGTCAACGACTTCGGCTTCATCGAGACGCCGTACCGCCGCGTCACCGGCGGCGTGGTTGCGGAGGCGATCGAGTACTTCTCCGCCCTCGACGAGGAGGGGCACATCATCGCCCAGGCCAACGTCGAGATCGACGCGAACCGCCACATCGTCCACGACATCGTGGACGCCCGCAAGAAGGGCGAGTTCGCCCTCGTGCCCCGCGCCGAGGTGACGCTGATGGACGTCAGCGCCAACCAGCTCGTGAGCGTGGCGGCCTCCCTCATCCCGTTCCTCGAGAACGACGACGCCAACCGGGCCCTCATGGGGTCCAACATGCAGCGCCAGGCCGTCCCGCTCCTACGCACCGAGGCCCCGCTCGTGGGGACTGGCATGGAGTGGATCGTGGCCCGCGACTCCGGCGTCACGACCATGGCCCGCCGCAGCGGCGTGGTGGACGCGGTGGACGCCTCCCGCATCGTGGTCGAGACCGACGCGGCGGGTGAGGACGACGACATCGGCGCCGACGTCGACATCTACAACCTCACCAAGTTCATCCGCTCGAACCAGAGCACGTGCATCAACCAGAAGCCGGTGGTGCAGCTCGGCGACCGCGTGGAGGCAGGCGAGGTGATCGCCGACGGCCCGGCCACGGACCGTGGCGAGCTGGCCCTCGGCCAGAACGTGGTCGTCGCGTTCATGTCGTGGGGCGGGTACAACTTCGAGGACTCCATCCTCGTCTCCGAGCGGATGGTGATGGACGACTACTTCACGTCCATCCACGTGGAGGAGTTCGAGGTCGCGGCCCGCGACACGAAGCTCGGCAAGGAGGAGATCACCCGCGACATCCCGAACGTGGGCGACGAGGCGCTCAGGTACCTCGACGAGGCCGGCATCGTGAAGATCGGCGCCGAGGTCATCGCGGGCGACATCCTGGTCGGCAAGATCACGCCCAAGGGCGAGACCCAGCTCTCCCCCGAGGAGAAGCTGCTCCGCGCCATCTTCGGCGAGAAGGCCGGTGACGTGAAGGACACGTCGCTGCGCGTGCCCCCGGGCGTGTCCGGCATCGTGATCGGCGCCCGCATCTTCCATCGCGAGGGGGTGGAGAAGGACAGCCGTGCCCTCGAGATCGAGCGTCAGGCCATCGTCAACATCGACCGCGACCACGACGAGGCCCTCTGGACGGTCCGCGAATCGGCCCACCGCCAGCTCGTCCGCGTGCTGTCCGGCTTCCGCTCGGGGAGCCGGATCCTCGACGAGGACGGCCGCGAGATCGTGGCCGAGGGCGATACCTTCGGCGAGGAGAACCTCGTCGCCCTGAGCCTCGAGCAGGTCGAGCGCATCGTGGTCCAGGACAACCGCGAGGTGGAGGAGAAGGCCCTCCGGATCGTGGACCGGGTCCGCGAGAAGGAGGACCAGGTCCGGGCGCGGTTCGTGGCCAAGAAGGAGCGGCTCTCCAAGGGGGACGAGCTACCTCCGGGCGTCATCAAGATGGTCAAGGTCTACGTGGCCATCAAGCGCAAGGTGCAGCCGGGCGACAAGATGTGCGGGCGCCACGGCAACAAGGGCGTCATCTCCAAGATCCTCCCGCTCGAGGACATGCCCTACCTCGAGGACGGCCGCCCGGTGGACCTCGTCCTCAACCCGCTCGGCGTGCCCTCCCGCATGAACGTCGGCCAGATCCTCGAGACCCACCTCGGGTGGGGCGTCAAGGGCATGGGGGAGGTGATCGGCCGGATGCTCGAGGAGGTATACGACCCCGAGAAGCTCCGCGGCTACCTCACCGAGATCCTCGCGGGCGACGCCGACATGCAGGCATGGATCCAGCAGGCGCCCGAGGAGGACCTCCTAGCCTTCGCCCGCCGCCACACACGGGGCATCCCGCTGTCCACCCCGGTCTTCGCCGGCGCCAAGGAGGGCGAGATCAAGGTCTGCCTCAACCTGGGCGGTCGGACCAGCAACGGCCAGGTGATCCTCTTCGACGGCCGCACCGGGGAACCGTTCAGGAACGACGTCACGGTCGGCGTCATGTACATGCTCAAGCTCCACCACCTCGTGGACGACAAGATCCACGCCCGGAGCATCGGTCCATACAGCCTCGTCACCCAGCAGCCCCTCGGCGGGAAGGCCCAGTTCGGCGGCCAGCGCCTCGGCGAGATGGAGGTCTGGGCCATGGAAGCGTACGGCGCCTCCTACGGGCTGCAGGAGTTCCTCACGGTCAAGAGCGACGACGTCGCCGGCCGCACCCGCATGTACGAGTCCATCGTCAAGGGCGAACCCCTGCTCGAGGCGGGGCTGCCCGAGTCCTTCAACGTCCTCGTCAAGGAGCTCCAGGCCCTCGCCCTGGACATGGAACTCCAAGAGGACAAGGACGCCCTGCGCGCCTAGTCCGGTCGTACCAAGCCTTCTTTCCAGGAAGCCCCAACCCTCATCGCGACCCTCCCGGTCCCCCAGGGGAGTTCCCGTGAACGAGATCTACAACCTCTTCGAGAAGCCGAAGAACCCGCTTTCCTACGTGGCGGTGCGGATCAGCCTCGCATCGCCCGAGAAGATCCGGTCGTGGTCCCACGGCGAGGTCCGCAAGCCCGAGACCATCAACTACCGCACCTTCAAGCCGGAGAAGGACGGCCTCTTCTGCGCCAAGATCTTCGGGCCGGTGAAGGACTACGAGTGCCTCTGCGGCAAGTACAAGCGCATGAAGCACCGGGGCATCACCTGCGAGAAGTGCGGGGTCGAGGTGGTCCAGGCCCGGGTGCGGCGCGAGCGCCTCGCCCACATCAACCTCGCCACACCCGTGGCCCACATCTGGTTCCTCAAGAGCCTGCCCAGCCGCATCGGCAACATGCTCGACATCCCGCTCAAGGACCTGGAGCGGGTGCTGTACTGCGAGTCCTACATCGTGACCGATGCCGGCGAGTCCACCCTCAAGGAGGGCGAGATCCTCTCCGAGGAGGACTACCAGGAGGCCATCCAGACCTTCGGCTACGGCGCGTTCGAGGTCGGGATGGGCGGCGAGGTCATCCGCGAGATGCTCGCCCGCATCGACGTGATCGCACTCGCCGACCGCCTGCGCACGGAGATGAAGGAGACCTCCTCCGACGCCCAGCGTCGCAAGATCGCCAAGCGGCTCCGCATCGTGGAGGCCTTCCGCGAGAGCGGGAACCGGCCCGAGTGGATGATGCTCGAGGTCATCCCGGTCCTGCCGCCCGACCTGCGCCCCCTGGTCCCGCTGGACGGCGGCCGATTCGCCACCAGCGACCTCAACGACCTCTACCGCCGCGTCATCAACCGGAACAACCGGCTCCGTCGCCTCCAGGACCTGAACGCCCCCGAGATCATCATCCGCAACGAGAAGCGGATGCTTCAGGAGGCCGTGGACGCGCTCTTCGACAACGGGCGTCGCGGCAAGATCTTCACGGGCCCGAACAAGCGGCCGCTGCGCTCGCTCTCCGACATGCTCAAGGGCAAGCAGGGCCGGTTCCGCCAGAACCTGCTCGGCACGCGCGTGGACTACTCGGGGCGCTCGGTCATCGTGGTGGGCCCGGAGCTCCGGCTCCACCAGTGCGGCCTGCCCAAGAAGATGGCGCTCGAGCTCTTCAAGCCGTTCATCTACAACAAGCTCGAAGAGCGGGGCTACGTCACCACCATCAAGGCCGCCAAGAAGATGGTGGAGAAGGAGAAGGACGAGGTGTGGGACATCCTCGAGGAGGTCACCAAGGAGCACCCCGTCCTGCTCAACCGCGCGCCCACCCTGCACCGGCTGGGCATCCAGGCCTTCGAGCCGATCCTCGTCGAGGGCAAGGCCATCCAGCTCCATCCGCTGGTCTGCACGGCCTTCAACGCCGACTTCGACGGCGACCAGATGGCCGTCCACGTGCCACTCTCCATCGAGGCCCAGATCGAAGCGCGCGTGCTCATGATGTCCACCAACAACATCCTGAGCCCGGCCCACGGCAAGCCCATCATCCAGCCCAGCCAGGACATCGTGCTCGGTGCCTACTTCATGACCCGCGAGAAGCGGTTCGCGAAGGGCGAGGGCCGCGTGTTCTCCAGCCCGGGCGAGGTGATGGTGGCCTACGACGCGGGCGAGGTGGACCTGCACGCCGCCATCACCGTGCGGTTCCCGGCCGAACCCCTCGAGCGCCGCATGTTCGATGCCGTGCCCGAGATCGGCGACGCCCACCTGGTGGTCGGCGTGGATCAGGGCACGGACCGCCAGGCCTGGCACCTCTACCGCGGCCACGTCTGGAAGACCTCGGCCGGCGGTCCCATCGGCGAGGTCGCCTCCATGGGCGGCGATCTCGGGTCCTCCATGGACGGCGTCGAGCAGCCGGACCAGGAGGGCATGGTGGCGTTCCTGGATCTCTGGCACCGGGCAGGCACGCCCCGGCCGTTCCCCGAGGGAGCCGGGACCTGCTACCGGTTCGCCGCGACCTACGTCGAGGAGGGCCAGGAGCTCCAGGCCCTGAGGCCGCTCGACGCGCATGGTGGTGCGTTCCCCGAGGTGGACGTGCTCGAGGGCGACGACTTCGTCGCGTGGGCCGTCCAGCTCCCCAAGCTTCGCGGGAACAACCGCGTGGCCTGCATCGTCCACCCGCGCGTGGTGGTCGGGGCCAGTGCGTTCCTCGTGGATGCCCGCTTCAACACGTCCCACCGCCTGGCCACCCTGCGCCGCGCCTGTCAGGCGCTCCGCGCGAAGTATGCCGAGGACATCGTCCTCTTCGTCGCGCCGGCGGGATTCTTCGGGTACGAGGGCCGCGTCCCGGTCTTCACCGAGGCGTCCGACGAGAACGCCGTGGAGGCCCGGGGCGAGCTCGTCCGGACCACCGTCGGGCGCGTCCTCTTCTACGAGATCGTGCCCCGCGAGCTGCCGTTCTCCGTGGTCAACCAGGAGCTCAAGAAGAAGGCCCTCGGCGAGCTCATCGACCGCTGCTACCGCGTGGCCGGCCCCAAGAAGACCGTCATCCTGGCCGACCAGCTCATGTTCCTCGGGTTCGCCATGGCCACCGTGGCGGGGATCTCGATCTGCATCGACGACATGCACATCCCCGCCTGCAAGGGCGCGATCCTCGAAGACGCCTACACCGAGGTCCGGGACACCGAGAACCAGTACCAGGAAGGCCTCATCACCGTCGGCGAGAAGTACAACAAGGTCGTGGACATCTGGTCCAAGGTCACCGACGAGATCTCCAAGGAGCTGCTCAACGAGATCGGCGTCGAGACCGTCGAGTCGGGCGACGGCCGGAAGGCCACCCAGGCGTCCTTCAACTCCATCTACATGATGGTGGACTCCGGGGCGCGCGGCTCCACGACCCAGATCCGGCAGCTCGCCGGGATGCGCGGTCTCATGGCCAAGCCCTCGGGCGAGATCATCGAGACGCCGATCGTGGCCAACTTCCGCGAGGGCCTGTCGGTCCTGCAGTACTTCATCTCCACCCACGGCGCCCGCAAGGGCCTCGCCGACACGGCCCTGAAGACCGCCAACTCCGGGTACCTCACCCGGCGCCTCGTGGACGTCGTCCAGGACGTCATCATCACAGCCCGCGACTGTGGCACCCACAACGGCATGGAGGTCACGAGTCTCATCGAGGGCGGCGAGGTCATCCAGCACCTGGGCGAGCGCGTGCTCGGCCGCGTGGCCGCCGAGGACATCCTCGATCCCTACAGCGACGAGATCCTCGTCCACCGCAACGAGGAGCTCGACGAGGAGAAGGTGGACCGGATCGTCCAGGCCGGCGTCGAGCGCGTCCGGATCCGCAGCGTGCTCACCTGCGAGATGCGGTGGGGCGTGTGCGGGCTCTGCTACGGCCGCGACCTGGCCCGGGGCGAGCTCGTGAACGTGGGCGAGGCGGTGGGCGTCATCGCCGCACAGTCCATCGGCGAGCCGGGCACCCAGCTCACGATGCGGACCTTCCACATCGGCGGTGCCGCCTCCTCCAAGGTGACCCAGTCCAGCCTCGAGCTGAAGACCAGCGGCGTCGTGAAGTTCAGCGAGGGCCTCGTCACGGTCCTCAACCGCGACAACGCCACCGTGAGCATGAGTCGATCCGGGGAGATCGCCGTCGTGGACGAGAAGGGCCGCGAGCGCGAGCGCTACGGCATCCCCTACGGCGCCACCATCCTGGTCAAGGACGGCGACCGCGTCGCGGCCAAGACCCGCATCGCCGAGTGGGATCCGTTCTCCACGCCCATCATCGCCAACACCTCCGGCATCGTGAAGTACGAGGACCTGGAGGCCAACCGCTCCATGGCCGAGCAGCTCGACGAGCTGACGGGCCGGAGCCGCAAGGTGGTGACCGACTTCAAGGACACCGATCTCAAGCCGCGCATCCTCGTCCGGGAGGCCGAGACGCGCAAGGCCCGGAACCGGTTCTTCCTGCCGGTCGGCGCCAACGTCATGGTCAACGAGGGCGACGAGATCCAGCCGGGCGACGTCATCGCCAAGATCCCCCGCGAGACCACCAAGACCAAGGACATCACGGGTGGCCTCCCGCGGGTCGCGGAGCTGTTCGAGGCCCGGAAGCCCAAGGAGGTGGCCGTCATCACCGAGGTGGACGGCGTCATCTCCTTTGGCAAGGACACCAAGGGCAAGCGCCGCCTCGTGATCCGGCCCGAACAGGGCGAGGCGGTGGAGTACCTCATCCCGAAGGGCAAGAACATCACCGTCAACGAGGGTGACTTCGTGCGGGCGGGCGAGCCGCTCATGGACGGCTCGGTCAACCCCCACGACATCCTCAAGATCCAGGGTGAGGAGGCGCTGGCCCGGTACCTCGTGGACGAGGTCCAGGAGGTCTACCGGCTCCAAGGCGTCAAGATCAACGACAAGCACATCGAGGTGATCGTCCGCCAGATGCTCCGCCGGGTGAAGGTGAGGAACGTCGGCGACACCGAGTTCCTCGTGGACGAGCAGGTCGAGAAGCACCGCTTCGATGAGGCCAATCGCAAGGTGGCCGCCATGGGCGGACGCCAGGCCGAGGCCGAGCACCTCCTGCTCGGCATCACCAAGGCCAGCCTTGCGACCGACTCCTTCCTCTCCGCGGCCTCCTTCCAGGAGACCACCCGGGTGCTCACCGAGGCCTCCATCAACGGCCGCAAGGACGAGCTGCGCGGGCTCAAGGAGAACATCCTCATGGGCCGCCTGATCCCCGCCGGCACCGGCTTCGCCGCCTACCAGCGGATCGGCCGCCACACGCAGGACAAGTCGGACGCCTCATCCGGGTCCGGAGAGGCGGTCGGCCTCCCGCCCGATGCGAAGTAGCCCGTCCGTCCGGGAACGGGCTTGACACGCTCCACTCGCCGCCGATAAGGGGCGGTGGCCCCGGGGGTCGGGCGCCCAGCGGCGCACCGGCTCTCCCGGGGATCGTTGTGATCCGGGCCTTCGGGCTCGGAATTCCAGGAACGCCATGCCCACCATCAACCAGCTCGTCCGCAAGGGCCGTGAGAGGGTCCGCCGCAAGACCTCCGCGCCCGCCCTGAAGAACTGCCCCCAGAAGCGCGGGGTCTGCACGCGCGTGTACACCACCACGCCGAAGAAGCCGAATTCGGCCCTCCGGAAGGTGGCCCGCGTGCGCCTCACCAACGGGATGGAGGTCACCACCTACATCCCGGGGGAGGGGCACAACCTGCAGGAGCACTCCTCGGTCCTCATTCGCGGTGGGCGCGTGAAGGACCTCCCCGGCGTCCGATACCACGTGATCCGTGGCACGCTCGACAGCCAGGGCGTGGAGAAGCGGCGCCAGGGCCGCTCCAAGTACGGCGCCAAGCGGCCCAAGAAGTAGGAGGGATTCCATGCCTCGTCGTCGCATCCCCGCGAAGCGTCGGGCGCTGCCGGATCCCAAGTACGGCGATCCCATGGTCACCCGCTTCATGAACCGCATCATGGAGCGGGGCAAGAAGTCCGTCGCCGAGGGCATCGTCTACGGCGCCTTCGACATCATCCTCGAGCGTACCCGCGAGGAACCGGTCAAGGTCTTCCGCCGGGCGCTCGACAACGTCATGCCCCAGGTCGAGGTCAAGTCCCGGCGCGTCGGCGGCTCCACCTACCAGGTGCCCGTCGAGGTCCGGCCCGATCGCCGCGTCTCCCTCGCGATGCGGTGGATCATCATGTACGCCCGCCAGCGCGCGGGCAAGCCGATCGACGAGCGCCTCGCGGTGGAGCTCATCGAGGCGTCCCACAACCGCGGGAACGCCGTGAAGAAGCGCGAGGACACCCACAAGATGGCTGAAGCCAACAGGGCTTTCGCCCACTACCGCTGGTGAGTTCCCGGGCCGTCCGGCCCATCGTTCCGTCCACATAGGGAGCCCCTCCGGCTCGCCGCCACCCCGCAGACAGGACCCCTGCCCAGGTTCCCGGGGTACCCGGCACCGCGATCGACTCCCGGCCTCATCCGAGGTCCACCGCCGTCCCTCCCGGGACGGCCCCCCCGCCCCCAGGCGGGCCGTCCATGTCCATCGACCGCATCCGCAACATCGGCATCATGGCGCACATCGATGCCGGCAAGACGACGCTCACCGAGCGGATCCTGTACTACACGGGCGTCTCGCACCGGATGGGGGAGGTCCACGAGGGCTCCACGGTCATGGACTTCATGGTCCAGGAGCAGGAGCGGGGCATCACGATCACGTCGGCTGCGACCACCTGCTGGTGGCTCGATCACCAGATCAACATCATCGACACGCCCGGGCACGTGGACTTCACGATCGAGGTCGAACGCTCGCTCCGGGTGCTCGACGGCGCCGTGGCCGTGTTCTCCTCCGTGGAGGGCGTGGAGCCGCAGTCCGAGACCGTCTGGAAGCAGGCCGAGCGGTACGGCGTGCCCCGCATCGCCTTCGTCAACAAGATGGACCGGCGCGGGGCCGACTTCGCCGCTGCGGTCGCGTCCATCCGCGACCGCCTCGGGGCCGACCCCGTCCCGTTCAACCTCCCGCTCGGCGCCGAGAGCGCCCACCGGGGGGTGGTGGACCTCGTCCGGATGGTCGCGATCGTCTACGACGACGAGACGCGGGGCGAGCGGTTCGATGTCCGGCCCATCCCCGAGGAGCTCCTCTCCGAGGCCACGGCCGCCCGGGCCCGGCTCCTCGAAGCCCTCGCCGAGACGGACGACCTGGTGCTCGAGCGCTTCCTGTCGGGCCACGAGTTCACGCCCGAGGAGATTTACGCAGCCGCGCGGTCTGCGGTCATCGGCAATCGCATCGTGCCCGTGTTCTGCGGCAGCGCCTTCCGCAACAAGGGCGTCCAGCCCCTGCTCGACGCGGTCGTGCACCTCCTGCCCTCCCCCATGGACCTGCCCGCGGTCGAGGGGCGCGATCCCGACGCGCCCGACCGGGTGGTCCAGCGCAGCCCCGATCCCGACGTCCCCTTCGCGGGTCTGGTCTTCAAGATCTGGAACGACACCTACGTGGGTACGCTCAACTTCGTCCGCGTGTACTCGGGCACGCTCCGGGCGGGCGACGCCGTGCTCGCCGCCCGCACCGGACGGCGCCTGCGCATCGGTCGGATCCTCAGGATGCACGCCAACAAGCGCGAGGACGTCGGCGCGGTCCGGGCCGGCGACATCGCGGCGCTGCCGGGCCTGAAGGGCGTGCTCACGGGCGACACGCTGTGCGACCCCCGGGCACCGGTGGCGCTGGAGACCCTCGAGGTCCCGGAGCCGGTCATCCACCTCGCCGTGGAGCCGGCCTCGCGCGAGGACGAGGAGAAGCTGGCGGTCTGCCTCCCCAGGCTCCTGGTGGAGGATCCCACCTTCCACGCCGGGACCAACGCCGAGAGCGGGCAGGTGATCCTCTCGGGGATGGGCGAACTGCACCTGGAGATCATCCAGGACCGCCTGCTACGGGAGTTCGGGGTCAACGCCCGTTTCGGTCGTCCCGAGGTGGCCTACCGCGAGACCCTCCGGCGCGCCTCCGGAGGGGAGGGGAAGTTCAAGCGCCAGACCGGCGGGCGCGGGCAGTACGGCCACGCGGTCATCCGCGTGGAGCCGGGCCAGCCGGGTAGCGGGTACGTCTTCGAGGACGCCACCGTGGGCGGGGCCATCCCCCGCGAGTTCATCCGGCCCATCCAGACCGGCATCGAGGAGGCGCTCGGCCGGGGCGTGCTCGCCGGATTCCCGATCGTGGACGTCAAGGCCGTCCTGCTCGACGGGTCGTACCACGAGGTCGACTCCTCGGAACTGGCCTTCAAGATCGCCGGATCCCTGGCCTTCCAGGACGCCGCTCGCCGGGCGGATCCCGTGCTGCTCGAGCCGGTCATGCGCCTGGAGGTCACCACTCCCGAGGACTACATGGGGGCCGTGGTGGCGGATCTCTCCGGTCGCCGCGGGAACATCCAGAAAATGGAGACACGCGGGAACGTCCGGGTTATCGGGGCGGGCGTTCCGCTGGCCGCCATGTTCGGGTACGCGACGGACCTCCGATCGCTCACCCAGGGGCGCGCCACCTTCACCATGCACTTCGACCACTATGCGCCCGCGCCGGCGGGCGTGTCCCAGGAGATCATCGACCGCGCGCGCGGCCGCTGAAGAACGAGAGGAGCACCGACCATGGCCAAGAAGAAGTTCGAGCGGACGAAGCCCCACGTGAACATCGGGACGATCGGGCACGTGGATCATGGGAAGACGACGTTGACGGCTGCGATCACGTTGGTGGCGCAGGCGCGTGGG
>JBFYZZ010000145.1:0-3254 GCA_041309225.1 Deltaproteobacteria bacterium
GCACGGGCCACCGACGCCGAGGCGCCCGGCGAGCCCACGACCGCCCGTACCGTCGCCATGGAGCGGCCTCCCGCCATCCTTTCGGCCTCCGTCCAGATCGCCGGCGAGGCGCCGGCGTCCAAACCGGGCGTGTGGAACCGCACGATCGTCCCCGAGGCCGTCCAGGAGCGGATCTTCACGCTCAAGGAACGAGGCGCCCTCCTCCAGAAGGTCCACTTCGGGCAGTTCATGGAGGGCTACGACGTCTACGTGAGCACCACGGGCCAGTTGGGCACGCTCATCGCGAACCCGGTCGCCGTGTTCCAGGTGCGGGAGGACCGCGTCTTCTTCATGGCGCACGCCGAGGGTGTGCAGGTGGCCGGCCGCCCCCTCCAGCCCGGCCGGTCCGTGCCGCTCCGGGGGTCCGTGGCGATCACGGCCGGCGGTCAGACCCTCGAGTACCAGGAGCTCGCCGGCGTCTCCGCCGAGGGGTGGCCCTACCTCGGGGAGATCCGGCGCCCCACCTCGTCCGTCTACATGGTCTTCGGCGGCACCTACCGCATCGGTCGAGACCGGCGCTGCAAGGTTCGCCTCCCCGACGAGCCCCACAACGACAACATCGTCTGGCGCATGGAGCTCGACGAGGGCGACGTCATCCGCTCTCGCGCGGGCGACATCCCCAAGAGCCGCTTCTACAACGATTCCATCATGGTGGCGTCCGAGCACGCCGAGATCGACCTCGGGGCCAAGCCGGTCCTACGCAACATCGCTCGCCACTGCTTCTCCTACCTCCGCCGGGGCGCCGAGGTGTTCCCGCTCTTCCCGGCCCGCAGCGACGGGGAGACGCCCGGCGTGGACATCCTCCCGGGCGATGAGGTGCTCGTCGGCAACAACCTCTTCGAGGTCGCCTTCCCCCCGGCCCGTCCCGCCCCGGAGACCCTGGGCGAACCCGAACCGGTGGCGCCGGCCGCACCGGCTCCGCCGGCCGACATGGAGCCCAGTCCGTCCGGGGGCATCCGGCTGCGCCTGCCCGAACGGGCCTCACTGCCCTCGCCGCCGCCCGTGGAGGAGCCCCCGGCGGCGGCCGGCCTCGGCGAGTCCGGCGTGGCCCCGACCCGGCCGATCGCGGGCAAGGCGGAGCTCGACTCCATCCTCGGCGTGGATGCGCCGCCGCCCCGCGGGATGACCGGCCCCCACGGCGACGTGCTCGTGGTCGACGAGGCCAGCCGCCACCTGGATCTGTCCCGGCCGGCCCGCCTCGTGCAGGTGGGCTGGATGGTGGCCGGCGACGTGGTCGTGGGCAACCACCTCGGTTCCGCGATCGCGCTCCCCGAACTGCGGGTGGTGGCGGGGCAGTCGTTCCGGCCCCGCGACTACGCCGGCCTGCAGGTCCGGGGCCAGCGCGGCAGTGCCTGGATCCTCGACCGGGTGGAGGCTCGCCTCAAGGACGCCGACGAGACCGTCCTGCGCACCGACGATCTCGAGCACCTCGCGCTCGAGATCGACCGGCGCGATCCCGACGGGGTGGTGGACTTCACCGTGGTCCTCCGGATCGCCACCGCGCCCTGGCTGCCCGATCCGCGGGCGCGCCTCCTCGCGATCGGATTCGAGGATCGCCTCGTCGCAACGCTCTTCACGATCGGGCTTCCGCTCAAGGTGCCCCAGCCCCTCGTGCTGGGCCCCATCCACGGCAACGCGATCTGGGACGGCCGCACCCTGCGGATCACCGACCACCTGGAGACCTACCGGCAGCCCGACGGCCGCTTCCTGCCCTTCCTGCACCGGAGCGGCGGCGGCCCGGCGCGCACCGTCCCCGAGGACGGGTCCCCGATCCTGGTCGCCGCGGGCGATCACCTGGTGGCGGGCAACGCCGTCTTCGAGTTCATGGTGGAGTGATCCGCCGGAGGTGCCAGGTGACCGGTCGACCTCCGCCTCCCGACCTGACCGTGGGGGTCGTCTGCTCGCTGGGGCTGGGCCCGGCAGCAGGCGGCCGCGAGCGCAACGAGGACAACTACCTGATCTGCCTCGACGGTACGGCCCGCTGGTGGGAGGGGGACGCCGAGGTGGCTCACGACGCCCCGGGCGACGGCGTGCTGCTGGCCGTGGCCGACGGCATGGGCGGCCACGAGGACGGCGCCCGGGCTTCGGCCTGCGCCGTGGAGGCGATGGCCGCGCTCTCGGCCGCCGATCCCGAGCCCTCCCCGGAGCTGGTGCTCCACCGCTTCGTGCTGGCGACCCACCGCCGCCTGCGGGAGGCGATGGCCAGGGACGGCCGCGTCCTGGGAGGCACCACCCTGGTCTGCGGATGGATCGTGGGGGCCCGGCTCGCCTGGATCCACGTCGGCGACAGCCGGCTCTACCTGTTCCGCGACGACACCCTCGAGCGGCTCACGATCGACCACACCCGGCGCACCTTCGCGCGCCGGGACCGGCGCCGAGTCCCAACGGACCCCGATCAGCTCGTCCAGAGCTTCATCTTCGGCTCCCGGGGCCTGGGCGACGACGCGGGGATCCGGATCGATCCGGGCCTCGACTCGGGCGTGCTGGAGCTCCGGCCCGGCGACCGGCTCCTCGCCTGCACGGACGGCCTCTACCGCTTCGTGGAGGACGAGGATCTGGCCGACACGCTCCGGGCGGTGCCCGAGCCGGCCGGAGGTGCGCGGGCGCTGCTGGCCCGGGCCCTGGCCCAGGGCTCCGACGACAACGTCACGGCGCTCGTGGTCCGCGTGGACGGGATCGACGAAGACCCGTCGCAGGTCGGCCCGCTCCGCCTCCACTCGGCCGACACGATCGTGCCCTGGTGAGCGGGCGGCTGCCGCTCGGGCGCGGGGAAGGCGGATCTACGGTCCCACCTGAACGCGGAGGGCCACCGGGATCGCGCGGGTCCGAGCGAGCGGCGCGGCGGCGAGCCGGGACGTGACGCAGGCGGCCATCGCCGGGGCCAGGACCTGCACGGGGGTAGCCTGGCGGACGCGCCCGGTCGGCTCCACCACGATGTCCACGTCCACCGGACCGCGCAGGCCACAGGCCGCGGCCACGGCCGCTGCCGGGACCGACGCCTGGATCGCCCGCCAGTCCGCCGTCGCGGCGGCGTCCACGCCGATGACGCCCTCCGAGGTGGCCGCCCGCGTCGACGCGCGGAGAAGGGCCGGGAGCTGGAGCGCCCGATCGCCCGGCCGGTCCGGACGGAACCGCCCCACGGCGTAGACGGCGACGCCGGCGCACGCCAGGCCGATGAGCGCGAGGATCGCGGACAAGGCGAGCAGGCGGCCCCG
>JBFYZZ010000146.1:0-6111 GCA_041309225.1 Deltaproteobacteria bacterium
CCACGAGGAGAACGACCATGAGCCGCATCGTTTCCGTTCACGCACGCGAGATCCTGGACTCCCGCGGCAATCCCACCGTCGAGGTGGACGTCGTCCTGGAGGACGGCAGCCAGGGCCGCGCACCCGACCTCGTGCCGGCTCCATCGGAACCCTGAACGTGTGCTTGCACCTGGAGCACACGATCCCTCCCCGGTCCAGCTCCCTCGCCGACGTGTAGATGGAACGCCCGCACGCGCAGACGAGGCGGGTACGCCCGCCACGTCGAAACTCAGGTTCGACCGGTCTCCTGAACAGCCCGATGACTGGCGACCTCTCCCTGGAGGATGCCGACGTCGCGTTCACCGGCGAGTACGCCTCGAGTTCTACGGGATGCAGCGTCTCCTCAGCCGGTGACGTCGACGCGCTCCACCGTCATCCGCACCGCCTCGAAGTCGCCGTCCGCCAGGTGCCAGACGGACGACCAGCGCGTCGGGAAGCGGCGGCCGTCGATCACGCGCCAATCGGTGCAGTGCCCGGTCCAGGGCGTGAGCACGGAGCGCCCCCCGCCCACGTCGCGGTAACGGTCGGCGTGGAAGGCGGCGGGGAGCCCGGCGCCGCCGAACTCGACCACGGCCTCCAGGGGCATCGCGCCGAGGACGTGGAGGCGGACATGGGTGTCGTCCATCGGCTCCCAACGGAGGCGCGGGTGAAGCGCGACCTCAGGAAAGAAGAGCACCTCGCCCCAGAAGCGCAGGGCGGCGCCCTGGTCGATCTCCGGCCCGACGGCGTCGGCGACGGTGATGAAACCGCCGAGCCGGATGAGCATGTGGCCGCGCTCGTCCACGAACCGATCACGGGCGACGATCTCCACGCCCGGCGCGACACGCGCCCGCGCGAACCAGGTGAATCCGGGAGGGTCGAACGAGTAGGTCTGCTCGGAGCGGAACGGCATCCAGGGCTTGTCCGGCGCCGTGCGGATCCCGCCCGTCTGGTGGAGCGTGGCCGCGCGGGGACCGGGGTCCTCGGTCGAGCCCGCGGTGCGCAGGTAGCGTCGGACCGGCTCGGGCACGGCGTCCAGGGCATCCGCGGCGCGCGACGCGGTCGCCCCGCTGCGAGCCCTCGCGAGGAGGGACGCGCGCTCGCGTTCGTACAGCGCCCGCATCCTCGCAGCGCCGACGCGACCGGCCGTCCACGCGACGAAGACCAGGCCGAGGACGATGCCCAGGATGATGCTCGCCGCCGTCATGGCGATGCCCTCCGGCGCTCGACCCGCTCCCGGATCCCCAGGAGCATCCTGCGCTCCATGACGTGGTGAACCGCGCCGGTCGGCCAGGGCCCGAACGCGAGGGCCAGGCCCGGGGTCGCGGGCCAGGTGATGCGGTAGCGGACCAGCAGGCGGGTGCCGCCGTCTACCCGGTCCTCGAGGTGGAACACCCAGGTCACCGCCGGATCCGCGTCGGGCCGCGTCACGGGGCCGTGGAGCAGGAGCGTACGGCCTGGGACGACCTCGTAAACGGGGATCGGCGGGGCCTTGGGGTGCAGCCGGATCGGCTCCCCCGGAGCCGGGCGCTGGTGCTCGGGGAGGATCGCGTCGGCGTTCCGGATGCGGCAGCCCGCCAGGTTCTCCAGGATCTCGTAGGAGTAGAGGCCGCCCCGTCCCTGCCCGATCTGGGCCACCCAGGGCCAGACCGCCTCCCGGGGCGCGGCGATCGTGACGGCGCGCGTGGACGACCAGCGCGGGTGGGGCACCAGGTCGTCGCCGGGCAGGGGGCGGAGGACCTCGGCGTCCGTCGACCCCCAGCGGACCCGCCGACGCTGGAGGAAGGGGGTCGCCAGCGCCGCCGCGACGCGTACGGCGCCGCCGAGGTTGTCGAGGAGGTCATGGTCCGAGGACATGGAAGGGCCACCCGGGAAGCGCCCGTATCGTAGATGCCCGCGTATCCATCGGGACCCCGCCCTTCCATCCGCCTGCGCCGGATCAGGGGCCTGCCGGCGATCGCGGGTTCGGGGCAGGCCTTAGACATGGTCCCCGCATCTGGTATACTTGCGCTCGATCGATGCCGTGCACTCCCCGGTCTCCCCCATCCCGCCTCCGAGGTCGACGTGAAGCGGCGAACCCGGCCTTGCGCCTGGCAGCCAGCCCAGACGTCCCAGGATCCGGTCCCCAGGGCGGGCCTGGGGGTCCAACGAGAGGTCGAGGGGATCGAGGGGGTCTCCACGGGCTACGGCAACCTGGCCGCCGTGCAGTTCCTCCGCGATTCGCGCGGGTCGTCCGGCGGGGCTCCGTCCTCCGGGCGCGACGATCCCGTTCTGGGTCACGGAGGTGGACAGGGCGGCGGGGACGGCGATCCGGGCACCGAGGCCGTCGGCGCCTACACGCGGAGCACGGGCGTCGGGCAACCCGTCCAAGGGAAGGCGCTGCACCTCAACGTCGGCACGTCCGAGGTCCCGCGCCGAGCCGAGCGCGGGCTTGCTGGCCCGGCGGGGAGTCTCCCGCACGGAGACGCGATCCAGCGCTCCTTCGGCCGGCACGACCTCGGGGGGGTGCAGGCCCATGTCGGGGGGGAGGCCCAGCGGGCGAGCGCGGCGATCGGAGCGCAGGCCTACACGATGGGGAACGACGTGGCGTTCGGGAGCACACCGGACCTGCACACGGCGGCCCACGAGGCCGCCCACGTGGTGCAGCAACGGGCGGGCGTGTCGCTCGCCAACGCCGTGGGGACGCCGGGCGACACCTACGAACGTAGGGCCGATGCCGTGGCCGATCGCGTCGTCGCCGGGACCGGTGCCGAGGATCTGCTGGGTGCGCCGGGCCCTGGCGCCGGCGCCGGGGCCGTGCAGATGACCACGGTGGAGGTGGGCGTCGAGTCCTACGACATCCGCATCGGACTGGTCACCCCCCCCGAGGACACGGGGGAGGTGACCGTCGGCGGTCGGCAGGGCGTGATCCTGGAGAACATGGGGGGCTCGGGTGTCGTCGAACCGGACGACCTCGCCCGCGAGCTCGACCTCGACCCGGGCACCCTCGTCCGGGCGAACGATCAGAACGCCACCTGCCTCGAGTACCTCGCTGCGGACCCCCGCGAGGACGCGAGCGTGATCGCGCACGTCCAGGGGTGGATCGACGCGCAGGACAGCGGGACCTGCGCAGCGGGGGTCTGCACCCGGGACGATGCCGCCATCTTCGACTTCGCCCGTCGCTTCCGCGAACGGTTCGCCCCCATCCTCGACGTCATGCCCCGGAGCGAACGCGATCTGTACGACCTCTTCACCGAGACGCAACACCGGCTGCTCGAGCAGTTCCTGCGCGATCGGCAGGTGCCCGAGGGGCTGTTCAACGGCACCGAGATCGGCTCCGCCACCGCCCAGCAGCGGATCCTGATGTCCGCGGAGATCCTACGGAGCGGCAGCGCGAGCCAGTTCCGGGGAAACCGGACCTCGGATACCGGTACTCTCTCGGCCGGCAGCTGCGGCGACTGGGCGCGCACCGTCTACGAGTATGCAGCAGCCGCTCCGACCGGCGGGCGTGAGCGATTCATGCACGGGGGTATTGAGCATCCTGGCATCCGAACGGGCTCGGCGGTGGAGGGCGAGGTGTTCTCGCGTTCGACGAGAGGCCCCAGCCGGTCCAGCGGTGACGAGTTCGTCGGAGGCACGAGCGAGGCAAGGCGAGGCCGGCTCACGGCCCCCCTCGCGACCCGCGTCGTCGACCAAAGCGAGATCCAGGGCCTCGAACCAGGCGACTGGGTGATCCTCTACAACGACAACCCGGCTCCTGCGGGGCAGCACAGCGTCATCTTCGACGGTTGGATCGAGGAACCGCGCGAACACGATGGCGAGCGGATCCCCGGCTTCTGGGGCCTCGCACGGGTCTACGAGCAGACGGATCAAGAACAGGGTGGTCGGAACGACAGGGAAATCAGGCTCGGCACGGAGCTGTATCCCCCCGACACGAATTTCGGCGAAGCCAACAGTGCCGCCTATCGGGTTGTGCCGGTCACGCGGGTCGACCGCGTGAGCGAGCAGACGGGACTGACGTCGGAGGGCAGATCCGAGGTGATCATGACGGAGGAGCGACGGAGGATAGAGAGAGAACGCGCCAGAGGACGAGGCGGTCACTGACGCCGCTCGACCTGGGGATCCCCAGGCACGAGGACGCCCACCACCGGGCTCACCACACGAACGGCAACAGCCGGTAGCGCGTTCGGGCGGCGTACGCCTCGTAGCCCTCGAGTTCGCGACGCAGGGTCTCGTCCTCGCGGGCGGTGCGCCAGACGAGCATGGCGGTCATGAACGCCATGGGCAGGTAGGACCACAGGGACCCCAGGACGAGCGGCATCCCGGCGAAGCTGACGATGAGCCCGACGTACATCGGATGGCGCACGACCCGGTACGGTCCGGTCGTGACCACCCGGTGGCCGCGGTCGCTCTGGATGCGCACCGAGGTCTCCAGGTGCGGATTCTCCGCGAGCGCCAGGACGAGCGGCAGATCGCCGAGGAAGAACAGGGCGATGCCCGCGGCCAGCCATCCGTCGGACAGGTTCGACCAGCCGAAACGGCCGCCGTCGAGTCCACCCACGACCAGAAAGGCGATGAGTCCGGCCGTGTAGCCGATGGTGAACACCCGGTCGTAGGGCTTGGTGTCCGTGCGGTTCTTGAAGCGCTCCCGCAGGAGCACCGGGTTCCTCCGGGCGACGATCGGCAGGTTGATCAGCAGCATGAGCAGGAACAGGCCTGCGAGCAGCCAGCCTCTGCCCCAGTCGAGCCGACCCGCTGCGGGGAAGAGCACGAGCAGCATGAGGGTGGGCAGGACGAGGGCCCGCGCAGCCCCGGTCAGGACCAGGTGCAGGATCGCGGCGGGCGATCGGTCGTGCGGGGTTGTGCCGGAGTCCAGGCCTGAATGGTCGTCCGCGTGCCTCATGGGTACCTCCTCGTCGTCCGTCCACCCCGTGGAATGGCGACCCGGTGGCTGGCCGCCGGTCGACGTTCGAAGGAATATCCTGCGCGAACCGCGCCACCCAGGCGCGGTCCACGCGGCGGAACATGCCCGGTTCCGTGCCCGAGAGCGTCTCCAGTGCCTCCAGGGTCACGTCCGCCCTGTGCGAGGCCAGGCCGATCGCCGTCACGGGTACAGGCACGGCGGCGACTCGACGCAGGCTGCCCTCGACCGTGGCGTCACCGCGGGCACGCCGAGGTGTCGAACTCCTCGGGGTGCGGCTCGCCGTCGTACCCCAATGCCGGGAAGCGGCAGGAGAGGACGGTCCCGTCCGCGTCGAGCGCCTGGAGCATGAGGGCGAAGTCCTCCTCGTGCGCGACCGGGATCGCGGTGGACTCGCCCGGGACGTACACGCCGGTCGCCGCGAAGCGGCCGGTCCATAGCGTTCCACCGACGGACCCGGGCAGGCCCGAGTCCGCGAGGGGATGCGCCTCGAGATCGGACGTCCTCAAGCTCGCGATCTGCACCTCCACGGCGTCGACCTCGACCAGCAGGTCGACCTCAAGGGACAGCGCCTTCGCGCTCCACTCGGTTCCGATGCCGCCGAACACGCCGTTGTCGCTGTCCGGGCCGTTGTCGGGGTCCGTGACCTCCGTCTCCTCGCCGGCCAGGGCCGCGATACACGTGCGCCGGGTGGTGCCATCGACCGCCGTGTCGAGGCAACCGTCCTCGTCCAACGTGTCCAATTCGTAGGCGATCACGAACGCGCCCAGGAGCCGGAGCACGCCGTGGTACCCGTCGTCCTCGAACGTCAGCTCGCTCGCGTCGATCTCGAAGTCGCCCAGTCCGTCGACCCAGGCGGTGGCGGGGGTCGTCGGCCTGCCCATGGCGCCGGGCTCGACATCCCACACACCCACCGTACGGAAGGCAGGGAGATCGTCCACTTCGGTGGTCAGATCCACCTCCCAGCGGTACGGCTCGCCTGCCGTCCCCCAGCTGGACTGCCGGTAGAGGCCGTCCAGCGCCAGCACCTCGCCCTCGGGCGAGGTCTGAACCCAGTCGTTCCAGACCAGCTCGTACGGCTGGCCGGGATCCTGCGTGACGTCCTCCAGCCACTCCGCCAGCATGGAGAAGTAGCTCGGTACGTTCGTGAGGGTCATCGACCCCTGGTAGGCGGTGCCGCTCTGGCCGGTGCA
>JBFYZZ010000147.1:0-3261 GCA_041309225.1 Deltaproteobacteria bacterium
CCCACCGGCTCGGGCGCCTCGGCGACCACCGGCACCTCGGCGCGCGGCGTCCGGGGGATCTCGAACGTGGCCTGGGCCGGAGCCGGACCGGCGATGGCCGCGGGCTCGGCGTCGGACGGCAGGCGCCAGGTGGCCTCGATCTCTTGCTCCTCCTCGGTATGAGGCTGCGCCACGAGCCACGTGCCGGCGAGCCCGAGGATCGCGACCACGGCCGAGATGGCGAAGAAGCGGGCGCGGTAGCGGGCGGGCCGGGCCGGTTCCGCGTGCAACCCGTGGACGAGCGCCAGGACCTCCTGGTTCTGCGGGTCCATGGCCAGCAGCCGGTTGAGCGTGCGCAGGGCAGCCAGGTGGTCGCCCTCGGCGAGGAGCTCCCGGCCCCGCTCGAGGAGGATCCCGCGCAGGTGCTGGGAGAGCTCCGCGTCGAAGGCGTCGGGATCGGCCACCAGGCGGCGGACCGCCCACCGCTCGTCGGCCGGATCCACCCGGACCTCCGAGAGGCACGCCCGCAGGGCCGTCTCCACCTCGCGGGCGTCCTGGAACCGGTTGGCGGGCGCCGTCTGGAGCAGGCGCTCCACCAGGTCCGAGAGCTGCGGGGAGGCGTCGGGCGTGGTCTCGAGGAGGTCCGGCCGGTTGCCCTCGATGATGTTCCGGAGGATGACGCTCGGGTTGCTGCCGGTGAACGGGAGCGTCCCGGAGGCCAGGTGGAAGAGCACCGTGCCGAGGGAGAAGAGGTCGCTCCGGGCATCCACGGGCTGTTCCATGGCCTGCTCGGGGCTCATGTACGCGGGGCTCCCCACCAGCGCCCCGGTCATGGTCATCTGGCTCTCCTCCAGGAACCGGGCGATCCCGAAGTCCGTGAGCTTCACGAAGCCGTCGCGCCGGATCATGATGTTCTCGGGCTTGAGATCCCGGTGGACGATCCCGTTGCCGTGGGCGTACGCGAGGGCGTCCATGAGGTGGAGCGCGAGCAGGATCGCCGCCTCGGAGGGCACGCGCCCCCGATCCCGCAGGACCTCCTGGAGCGTGACGCCGTCGATGAACTCGGTGACGATGAAGCACGCCTCCGAGTCCACCCCCGAGTAGTCGTAGATGCGCAGGATGTTGGGGTGGTCCAGGTGCTCGATGGCCCGAGCCTCGCGGGCGAACCGCTGCCGGTTCCGCGGAGAGGAGGAGAGGTGGGGGTGGAGGACCTTGACCGCCACCTCACGGCCGAGGGTGACGTGGCGCCCGCGGAACACGGTGGCCATGCCGCCCTCGCCCACCTTCTGGAGGATCTCGTACTTGTCGAGGACGGTCCCGATCAGGGAGGTGCCCGCGGGCACGACCACGGGCCGGGCGTCCGACGCTCCGGGGCCCGGCGGCGCGGTCACCGCGATCCTCGACGGGGCTTCCACGCGGTCATCCTAACGCCAGAACGGCGGCGCGATCGGCCGGCGGGGTGGACAGGGAGGCGAGATCGGCGAGCGGGATCCAGGCGAGGCGGTCGTGGTAGAGGGCGACCGGATCGGCGAGGAGCTCCACGCGGTAGCACGTGAGGACCACGCGCTCGTCGCTCCCCCGGGCGACGAGGTCGCCCACGACGGCCGGGACGGCGAGCTCCTCGAGCAGCTCCCGGGCCAGGGCGGTGGGCTCGCTCTCGCCGGGCTCCACCTTCCCCCCGGGGAACTCCCAGAGGCCGGCGTGGCGGCCGGCGGGCCGGCGGGCCATGAGCACCCGGCCGTCGCGGATGGCGACGGCGCCCACCACCCGGACGAGGGCGTCGCTGGCGCTCTGGGGGATCATACCTGCTCCGCGAGGGATCGAGCGGAACCCGGATAACCCGGGTGCACCGGCCCGCCCCGATCAGGCGGCGGCCTGCAGCGCCAGGATCACGAGGAACAGGACGGCGTTGACGAGGACGTGGCGCACCACGGGCCTGCGGGCGGCCCGGTAGGCGGCCTCTTCGGTGAGGCCGGAGGGGCCGTCGAGCCGACGGAGCGGCTCGGTACGCCAGACCTCGAGGATCGTGTACGACACCCAGAGCACGAGGAAGACGAGGTGGGAGGCCAGGACCAGCCGCTCGGACGGTGTCTGGCAGCTCCACGTGAACCCGCCGGCTCGGAGGCGGTGCAGGAGGATGCCCCCGAAGAACAGGAGCCCGAGCCCGATCCCCGATCCCGGGCCCCAGGCCCGCCAGACCCGATCCACCTGCCAGGGCGTGAGCCCCCGGATCCGGCCGGCGAGGGGGAGGAGCAGGGCGAAGGCCAGGAGCGGCCCGCCGTAGAGCAGGGCGCCGAGCCAGGTGGCCAGGCGGAGGAGCGTCTCGGCCACGGACGTCACGGGTTGGGCGGCGGACCGCCCTGGGGCTGGGCCTTCTGCTTGTCGTGCTCGTCCATCCGGGTGTCCCAGTCGTCGAGGAGCGCGAGGTCGAGGCCGGTGACGGGGGTACCGCCCACCTGGACGGGATCCACCGTGATGGCCTTGGGCTCGCCGGGCGACGGGCCGTTCTCGTCGAGATCGATGTACGCGAGGATCACTATAGTACCCGCGTCCTTGGGGGCGACGACCTCCCAGGGGCCCAGGGCCGGCGGCGTGAGGGTGTGCTCGAGCGAGGGCATGCCCCCGGTCTTGGAGGCCTTGAGAAAATCGATCCGCAGCGTGCCCGTCCGGGTGCCGGCGTAGGTCATGGTGCCGGCAAGGCGGACACCGTCCTTCCCGGCGTCGCCCCAGCCCTTGGGCTCCACCCGCTTCGTTCCCGCCTCGCCTCCCTCCCCCTGCCTGGCGTCCTGGCCCGGAGGCGGGGGCACCCCGCCCGCGGCGGGCGACCCTTCGCCCATCGGCGGTGCGGGGGACTCGGGGCAGCCGGCCAGACAGGACAGCAGGACGGCGAGCGGAACGTGGGCGCGCATGGGACCTCCGGTCGCGGCGGATCGGACCTGGCGGTCGACGCGACGCGAGGCCGACAACGTACCGGGCTCCGAGCGGACGCGCGAGGCGCGTCACCGGCCGAGGGACTCGACCGCGCGATCCCAGGCGGCCCCCTCGCCCACCTCGGCCGAGAGCGCCTCTGGGGAGCCCACGATCCGGCCCACCCGCACGGGCCCCAGCGCCTCGGCCAGCGAGAGAGCGTCTTCCTCGACCTGGACGCGGATCCGGGCGGCCCGGACCGCGAGCAGCGGGATGCGGGCCGCGTCGGCCGCCGAGGTGCCCAGGCCCGCCACCTGCGTGCCAGTGCGGCGCTCCAGGGCCACGAGCGCGGGCAACAGGTCGGGGGGCCGGCCG
>JBFYZZ010000148.1:0-2857 GCA_041309225.1 Deltaproteobacteria bacterium
CCACCGCCGCAGGCGCCGCGGTTCTCGACGCCGCCGCCGCCTCAGGCGCCACCGCCGCAGGCGCCGCGGTTCTCGACGCCGCCGCCGCAGCCACGGGTCGCGCGGCCCGTGCTCCGAGGGAGCGGAGCCCCCGCGCCGGCCGCACCGCCTCCCCGGCGCCGGAGCGGGCTGCGTACGCTCGTGATCCTCGTGGCGGTCCTCCTGATCCTCGGCTGCGGCGGCGTCCTGCTCGCGGGCGGGGTCGTCGTCTTCGGGCCCGAGATCGCCGCGCGGGCCGGCTACCGGCTCAACCTCCCGGGCTTCCTCCGGTAGGGCGGGGCGCGTCGCCCGCCCTGACGAGGAACCCCGAACGGTCCCGCGCTGTCCGGACGTACGGATCCCGTCCCGAGCGACGTCGCCGGTGGCGGGCCATCCACCCGCCGTCCGGAGCGTCCCATGCCCAGCCGCGCCCTGCCCGCCCTCGTCCTGCTCCTCGCCGCGCCCGCCGTCCTCGCCCAGGCCGACGACGACGTGCCCGCCCAAGGCCCCCGGTACATCGTCAAGGACGTCACCATCCTCGACGTAGAGGAGGACGTCCAGGTCACCGCCGACGTCGTCCGGCCCACGGGCGTCCTCGTGGGGGAGGCCCGGCGTGCGGGGTTCGAGCCCATGATCGACCTGCGCCTCGACTTCCGCGAGGAGATCGAGTCCTCGGTGGACAGCGTGCGGTAGGACGGGGGCGCGGGTCGCCTTCGGACCGTCGGCCCGGGTCGGCGTCACGGATCCCCCCACCCTCGTCGGTACCCCCCCCGGATCCGTGACAGGGGGGTCGAGCTCGCCGGCGTTTTCCTATCGCGGCGGCCCGACGGATCGGATGGAGGTCGGCCCGTCGTGGGGCCCGGCGGGACAGGCCCAGGCGCCCGCTGCGCCCTCCGTGACGGAGCGGAACCCCAGTGTCTCGCAACTGGGCAGGTGACGGATCACTCGGGGCGTTGCGAGACGCGGGCCGGCCGGAGTGTCTCGCAACTGGCCAGGTGACGGGTCACTCGGGGCGTTGCGAGACGCGGGCCCGCCGGAGTGTCTCGCAACTGGGCAGGTGACGGATCACTCGGGGCGTTGCGAGACGCGGGCCGCGACGGGGAGCGTCCAGCGGGCTGGACCACAACCGGGTGCACAGCGTGCCGAGAGACCACGCCGATCCGTCGGACCGCCGAGTTCGAATCCGACATCGCGCGCAGGACCGCGGCCGAGCCCGAGCTGACCCGCCGGACCGCCGAGCCCGAGGTCGACACCGAGGCCCGAGCCCGGATCGCCCCATGCGCCACGCCCCCCCCCCCCGAAGCCACCCACGACACTGGGGCGACTCCAGGCGACCTCGACCTTGACACCCGACCCCCGGGCGCGCAGACTGGCGGGCGTCGGGTCCTCGCGGCGTCCTCCCCCTCTCGGCCGCGCGGGCCTCACCCCGAGAGGGGGCGAAACGGGTTCGACGGGGCCGCGGAAGGCCGAGGCTGCATGTCGAGGTACTCGGAACCTCGTAAATCACCGGGAAACCCCCAAGCTGCCAACAACAACGACAGCTTCGCTCTCGCGGCTGCCTAGCCGCTGAGCCGTCCGGACCGGCAGAGCCAGGGCTCCGGTTTCGGGCGCGTCACGACCTGGATAGTCCCGAGGGCTCGCGCGGCGTGGGTCCGGGGGACGAGAAACAACCGTCAAATTCGCCGTCCACCCGATCGTCGGGCGGGCCCCCGGGCCCGACGCGGGCGGAACCCGGGGGACACGCATGTAGACGCCGACGCTGAGCGACTTCGGACGCGGGTTCGACTCCCGCCGCCTCCAATCCTTTTCCGGAAAGCGTCCAGATAGACGACATTTCCGACGACGTCACCACCGCCAGGGACACGCGAGGGACACCCGCCCTCACCGTGCTTCCGGCGGTCGTCGTCGAGCGTGATCTCCCGGACCGGACGGCGATCCCGGAAGTCGAGGCCCTCGAAACGGGGGGTTTCGGCGCCCCGGCGGGCGGCCGGGCGCTCGCCCAGCGCCGGGATCAGCGCCACGGCCTCCCGCAGCGGAAGCGCATCGGGGTCGAGGTAGACGCCCCGGAGCCCGAGGGAGTGGCCGACCAGGAACTCCACCGCGTCGGGGTCGGCCCCCGACCGCTTCAGCTCGGAGACGAAGCCCTTGCGGAAGCAGTGATGGGGCCGCCCCTCCCAGGCCACGGTACGGACACCGGCCCTCGCCCAGGCCCTCTCCACGTCGCGGGCACGGGCCATGCGGCCTCGCTCGCCGCCCCACCCCCGGGCGGAGACGATGATCCAGGGCTCCTCGCCCTGGTTCCAGGTGCGCAGCTCGGCGACGAGGTGGGCCGAGACGGGGATGATCCTCCCCCGCTGCTCCTGGCGGCTCTTGCCCAGCTCTCCGCGGATGGTGAGGTGCGCGTGGTCCAGGTCGAGGTCCGACCACCGGAGGGACATCGCCCTCACCGCCAGCGTGATCCGGGACCCTCCCGGCAGACAGTGCATGACCCGGGGAGGCAATCCGAGAAGCGGCGTTCAACCGTTGGTGGGGATCGGCTGATCACAGGTCTGTGCAACGGGACGGGAGTGCTGTCCGTCGCGTGCGACGATCTGGCATCTGGTCGCGGTAAGGAGCCCATTGTTGCGCGTTGAGGTGTCGGGCGTTGCACGGGCGAACCCTGCCAGGGGTCGGCTTGCGCACACAGGAGAGACGTGCCGCGGGGCGCTGGGGCCCCGCAGGGGAGCGTCTGGGGAAGCACGTTGCCAGGAGGGCCATCCATGGGAGCCCGGAGCGCCGAGCGGGGCGGCAGATGGAGAGGGACCCGGCCAGGGCGCTACCCCCAGCCGGGTCCTGGGCC
>JBFYZZ010000149.1:0-51661 GCA_041309225.1 Deltaproteobacteria bacterium
GCCCGCCGGGCGCCACCGTGGCGCCCAGGCGCAGGAGGGCGACCGAGCCGACCGCACCCAGGCAGGCGGCCCACGGCAGGAGGTACCGTTCGGCGAACGGCACCCACGAGATGGCCAGGGCGGTGAGGGCGAGAGGGGGCAGGAACACCACGGCGGAGGCTGCGCTCCCGCGGAGCCCCCGACGGCCGGGCAGGAGCGCGAGCGCCACGACCGCGAGCAGGAGGCCCAGGGGGGGCAGCGCCCGGCCCTTGTCGAGGATCGCGAGGTTCTGGGCTCGACGCGACCGGGCGCAATCGTCCAGCAGGGCAGCCGGGCCGAGCCGGCGCGCCTGCTCACGGCACGCGGGCAGGTCGTCCAGGGTGCCGGCCGCCTTCGGGGCACCCGGCCCGGTCACCTGCCAGCGCTTCATGTCCACCTGCGCGGCGAGGGGCACGATCTGGAGATCCCAGTGGGCCCGTGCCCCCTGGTCCACGGCGAGGAAGAGGACGATCCCGCAGGCCGCGAGGGCGACGAGGCCTGCCTTCCGCCGAGCCCGCGCCGGCCCGAGCAGGACCAGCAACAGCCCTCCGAGGGCGGCCGCCATCCCCCGGCCGTCCAGCGCCCATGCGAAACCCCCACCCAGCCCGACCAGGATGGCGGCGCCCCATCGCGGCCGCCGGGCGCAGGCCGCCCCGGCGGCCAGGGCGACGCCCGCGGCTGCCCCGAGGAGGAGGTAGGGCCCGACCTGGAACGACCCATCCACCACGAGCGGCATCCCCGCCGTGGCGACCGCCGCGAGACCCCCGGCCCAGGACCCGGCCAGGGTCCGCGCGAGGCATGCGGCCGCCCCGACCGTGAGGACCGCGGCGACGAGCGACAGGATCTCCCCTGCGAGCACGTAGGAGCCGAGCACCTCGCCGAGTCCCCCCACGAGGAGCGGGTAGAGCGGAGGCCGCCAGGCGAGGTATGGGAACGCCTCGGGGTCGATCCAGAGGTGGGCGGCGTTCGTGAGGTACGTGTCCCAGTCCGCGCCGATCGGCTGGACGAAGCGGGGCAGGCACGGGTGCAGGAGGAACCCCGCGCCCAGCAGGATCCCGCTCCAGAACGGAGCCTCCCGGCGGACGGTCGATGAGGGTGGGGCGGGGGTGATGTCGCTGGCCATCCCGGGCGTCTCCTGGCGTCTCCTATCCGGTGCAGGCGGAGCCCCCCTCGCTGTGCCCGAGCACGACAGGGAGGCCCCCTCCGGGAGGTTGGCGGTCCGCGAGGAGGGGCCCCGTCGCGGGGGCGCCTACGAGCCGTCTCCGTACAGGAGGTACGCCGCACCGGCCTCCCCTCCGCCCATGTCCTCGCCGGTGGCGCCCTCGCGGAACACCACGGGACGGGGCCGTACGTGGCGCGCGCGGAACCTACTCCGGCAGGAAGTCCGCCGCGTACTCGAGGGCCACGACCTGCACCCCGGGCTTCCATTTCGCGAGCCGCTGGACGGCCAGAACCGCAGCCCCGGCGAAATCGTCGGCGAGCACGATGAACTCGGAGTCGTCCGAGGCCACCACGAGGTACCCCTTTGCACCGACGGGCGCGGGCGCCGCCCCGACAGGAGCGGGTGCCGCCGGCATCTCGGCCAGCGCCTCGGGCACGGGCTCCGCGATCGGGATCTCGATCGCCACGGGTTCGACGGCCACGGGTTCGACGGCCACCCTGCCCCACCGCCCCGGCGCGGGAATGCCCCGCCGCCGGCGGTAGGCGGACACGTTGGCGACCGTCACGCCAGCCAGCATCGCGACCTCGGCATCGGGCAGCACCCCGATCCGGTCGAGGTAATCGTCCATCCTGGTCTTGCGGGGCTTGCGATCCTTGCCGACCTTGGTGGCCTTCCGCGGTTTCACGGGCACGGGGACCTCGACGGGCTTCCCCTCGCCGGCGGCCTTCGCCCGGGTCGGGACCGCGGCCAGGCTCCGGACCTTGCGCCACGCCTTCACCGTCGAGAGCGCCACCCCGGCCAGCGCGGCGAGTTCCTCGTCGGGCATCACGCCGATCCTGTCCTGGTACTCGTCGACCTTGGACGGTCGGCCACGCTTCCGGGCGGGAGCGGGGGCCGCCTCGGGCACGGGTGCCGGGGCCTCGACGAGCTCCGGCTTCCCGACGGGGATGGGGGCCTCGAGGAACACGATCGGGGCCGGCTCCTGCTTGACCAGCGCGACGGTCGCCTCGACGACGGGCTCCGTAGCCTCGGGGGCGGGACGGACGATGCGGCGTCGGCGGGGCGCCACCTCCGGCGTCACCTCCGCCTTCGCAATCCGCTTCGATCGGGCGGTCGGCACGACGGGCGTGGTCTCGACAGGAGAGGCGCTCGCATCGGGCTCCTCGGCCTTTCGGGTGCGGCGGCGGGGAGACGGCTTCTTGGGTGTCCTGGCGGGGGTCATGGAGGCTCCTCGATATCGGGTGGTGGTCCTGGTCACTCGCATGAATAACCCGGCCCGTTGATTTTCATCCCCGCACGAAAATTATTTGACCCCCTCGGCGTACGGCAGATCCGGCCGCGCGGGGCTACAGAGGGACCCCATGCCCTCCCTCCGGCGGCGGCTGCGCTCCTGGCTCCACCTCCTCGCACGGGGGTGGCGGCGCACGGCACCCGCCCGTCCCCCGTTCGCGGCCCTGCTCGGGTTCCACGCCGCCTACCGCGCGGTGCTCTGGTGGCGGTTCGCCCACACCGAAAGTCCGCCCTTCTCCTTCATCCTCGAGCGCGAGGGCGCGTGGTCCTGCCTGGGTACGGGCCTGTACGACGTCCTCCTCTCCGCCGTCCTGGCCGTCCTCCTCGGACTCCTGGCGGCGTGGGCGGCGCGTGGGAAGGGCCGTCTGCTCGGGCTCCTCTCGGGCCTCGTCCACCTGGCGGTCCTCCTGCTCGTGGGCACGGCGAGCGCGATTCACGCCGACCTGGTCTTCGCCATGAACGCAGGCCTCGACGTGGAGGCCCTCACCGAGGCCGGCGGCACGCTCGCGCCCGCCGAGCTCCTGGCCTACGGCTCGCTCACCGACCTCGCGCTCGTCCTGGCGGGGCCGCTGCTCTGGCTCGTCCTCGCGCGCCTCCCCCCCCTGGCGGCGATCGTCCGCGACGCGATCGCGGGCGGCTGGACGATGCTCGCCCTGATCGCCTTTCTCGTCTCCGACGACGCTGCGCCCCCGCGCCGGGAGGTCGCCCACACCCCGCTCCTCTTCACCGTGGAGTCGCTCTGGGAATCGACCCGGACCCCGGCGTGGGCCGCCCTCGAACCACCCGTGAGCGAGGCGCAGCGCGGGACCCTGCGGCTCGTGGATCCCCGCTTCCTCCTCCCCGGACGGAGGCCCGCCGAGCCGCTGGCCACCGCCCCGCCCGACCCGGGGGGGGACCGGCCCAACGTGCTCTTCGTGATCGGCGAGGGGGTGGGGCGACCGTACGTGTTCGACGTGTCGCGCGGCAACGCGATCCCCATGCCCGTGCTCCGGCAGTTGGCCGACACCGGCTGGATCCTGGAGAACCATCACGCCAACGCGAACACGAGCCCGCGCTGCCTCTTCGCGCTCTTCAGCGGGCTCTACTCGGAGCAGGACACGACCCTGTTCTGCGCCTCGGCAGACGTGGTGATCCCCTCCCTCGCCACCTTCCTGGGCCCGGCGTACGATCGCTTCCTCTTCACGCCCGGCCGCCTCAAGAGCTACTTCCCGCTCGGATTCCTCCGCGCCTCCGGCCTCACGGAGGTGCGCGGCTTCGAGGACCTCTCAGCCGAGGGCGTGCCCAGGAAGTCGCGCAACGGGCTCGACGAGCGCCGGGTCGTGGACGCCTTCCTCGCGCGCCTCGAGCGGGCCCCGGAGCCCTTCCTGGCCGTCTACTACTCCTACGTCCCCCACTGGCCCTATCGCGACTACGGGCCGGAGTGGCGGATCATCCCGGTCAAGGGCAAACGGCTCCACCGGTACTACAACAACCTGCGCCTGCTGGACGCCCAGATCGGGCGCATGCTGGAGGCCCTCGAGGCCCGGGGCCTCCGGGAGCGCACCCTCGTGGTCTTCGTGGGGGACCACGGCGAGGCGTTCGACCAGCACCCGGGCAACCGGACGCACTCGCGCGAGTCCTACGAGGAGAACCTCCACGCCGCGGCGGTCCTCCACTTCCCGGCGCGCCTCCCGCCCTACCGGGTGGCGGAGGTCACCACCCACGTGGACCTGCTCCCGACCATCCTCGACACGCTCGGGCTGCCCTGGGATCCGGACCGGCTCCAGGGCGAGTCGCTCTTCTCGCCGTCGTTCGCACGGCGCTACGTGTTCGCGGTGGGCAACGAGCGCACGAACACCGCGCTCTCCCAGGAGGGCATCAAGGTCCAGATTTCCTACAAGTCCGACAGTTGCAGGGCGTTCGACCTGGACGACGATCCGGACGAGACGACCCCGCTCGACTGCGGCCCGTTCACTCTGCAGCGCGACGCCCTCCTCGCGTTCAAGCGGTTCCAGACCGAGGCCCTCCACGCCTACAATGAGGCGCTCCTCGGTGGCACCCCCTGGACCGGGCTGCCGCCCCTCGACGCCACGGGGCCGTGACCCGCCCGCGGCGGGTTGGCTCGGCCTCGCCTAGGCCGCGGGGCTGCAGGTGAAGACGGTACCGATGGCGCCGGGGTTGCCGCCGAGCTCGAAGCTCACGGTGCCCATGGTCGACCAGGTCACGATGCCGGGCAGCGTGTCCCAGTCGCACTGCAGCATGTCGAAGGCGCCGATGGTGTAGACCGAGCCATCGGGGCAGGCCAGCGACACGGTGGCGGCCTGGCGCGTCTCCTCGAACGTGCCCGCGGAGGTCACGCCCACGAGGCCCTCGTCGTCCATGAGGTAGGAGAAGCAGGTCTCTCCGTCGGCCTCCACGTCGAAGTCCCAGACCTCGTCGCCGGTGATCTTCTCGGGTGTGGGCGTGGCGAACCGGATCACGGTCCCGTCGGTGCCCGTGCAGGTGGTCCGATCCGCGTCGAACGTGCCCAGGACCCCGCCCTCGGGCACGCAGGCGATCGCGGCCTCCACCGTCGTTCGCCAGCAGTTGTCGGACGCGAACCAGTCGCAGTCGATCGCCTCGGGGGAGGAGGCGGTGTCGTCCACCTGCTCGTCGTCGCAGGCGGGGAGGAGGAGGGAGACGAAGATGAGCGTGCGGTACATCGGAGACTCCATGGCGGGTGGACGGGACGTTCCGCGCGTCTGTCGGGCGCGGGGTACCGTGGACGGGGCGACCCGCCAGAATCTTCACGGAAGTCCACGGGACGGGGAGGAGGAACGCGGTGATGGCGATCACGAGCCCAGTGAGCGCCATCACGAGCCCCGCGATCCGCCCTATGGTGACGCCCTTCTCCAGGCCGAACAGCAGGACGGTCTGGGGGGTGATCAGCGGGTACTTCACGATCCCGATCCCGAGCCGGGCCACCAGCGCCACCACGAACACGGGCAGCCCGCGCTCGGCGAGCCCCATGGCGGCCTCGACCTCGCGTGGACAGGGCTCGGAACAGACCCGGACCGTCTCCCCCTCCGTGCCGGGCTTCTGCACCCGATGCATCTGGCGTGGGGCGGCCATCGCGCCGGTCCTGCACGAGAGGCACCAGGCGGGGCCTGTCGGGTAGCCCGGGTCGGCTGCCCCTCCCCCGTGGTACGATCCAGGTCCGTCCCGGAGGATCTCGGCATGCCCGCCCTCGCTCGGGCAGCGACCGCCCCGCGGCGAGGAGACGTGACATGACCCAGTCCACGCCGAGGTTCTGGGAGATCTTCCTCGAGCTCTACGAGGGTCTGCCCCGGCAGGGCCCGGGCAACCGCGCCTGCGCCGAGCGGGCGTTCGCCCTGTGCCGCGACCTGCCGGCCATGCCCGCCGTGCTCGATCTCGGCTGTGGCGTCGGGGGGCAGACGCTCCACCTCGCCGAGCTCACGCGTGGCACCATCGTGGCCATCGACTGCCACGCCCCGCACATCGAGCGGCTCCGCACGGCGGTCGCCGCCCGGGGGCTCGGCGAGCGGGTCCGACCCGTGGTCGGCGACATGGCCCGGCCCGGGCTTCCGCCCGAAAGCGTCGACCTCGTCTGGTCGGAGGGCGCCCTGTACCAGCTCGGCCTCGACACTGCCCTGCGGCTCTGCCACGGGCTGTTGCGCCCCGGCGGCTACCTCGCCTTCACGGACGCCGTCTGGCGTACCCGGAACCCGCCGCCAGAGGTCGTGGCGAGCTTCGACCTCGACTACCCGACCATGGGATGGGTCGCCGACGGGCTCGCGGCGATCGAGCGCGCCGGGCTCACGCTCGTCGGCCGGTTCACGCTGCCGGACGAGGCCTGGTGGGACGATTTCTACTCGCCGATGGAGCGGCGCATCGAGGTGCTGCGCGGCCGGCACGCCGGGGACGCCGAGGCGCTCGCCGTCCTCGACCAGCTGGCACGGGAGCCCGAGATGCACCGGCGGCACTCGGACTGCTACGCGTACGAGTTCTTCGTGGCGCGCCGTGGGTGACGACGAGGCCCCGCATCGCCGTTCGGCGACCTACACCGGGCGGACCGGACGGCCCTCGATGTAGCCCCGGTAGCCCTCGGGCCTGAGCTGGAAGCGCGGCCCGTCGTCGTCAGCCCAGGTGAACCCGTAGATCTCGGGCCTGTACGCGTTCATCACGTCCCAGAGCGACGCGATCGCCTGCTCGAAGTCCTTCTCCTCGAACGGCGGCCCCTGGAACACCATCATCCTGCACGCGGGCAGATCGGTGACCTCGAAACCCTCGGGGACCTCTCCCGCGAAGTCGGCGGCGACCTCGACGCCCTGGACGTACTCGGAGGTCCCCGGCGGCCGGAGGCGCTCAGGGAGCCACATGCCGAGCGGCTCCTGCAGGGCGTCCGGGATGGCGGCGAGCCGGTCCCAGACGTCGCATCCCAGCTCCTCGCAGTACTCGAAGTAGTGGGTGGCCTGCCGGCCGCGACGGACGATCATCCGGCGCGCCGGCCGGTCGAGGACCTGGACGAAGACGGTGTCGGGTCTCCTCTGCTCGGACATGGCCTGTTCTCCTCGTTGCCTCCTGGTGTACGCGTCCCGGAGCTGCGGGGGCAGGAACAGCTGCACGGGCGATCCGGACCTACGAAAGTGGAGGGGGGACACGCCGAACTGCCGGGCGAAGGCCCGCGTGAAGCCCTCGTGCGAGTCGAAGACGAAGTCGAAGGCCACGTCCACGACCCTGCGCGACGTCCTCTGCAGCGCCTCGGCCGCGGCCGAGAGACGGCGCAGCCGGATGTACTCGAAGGGCGACTTCCCGGTGACCTCCTTGAACAACCGGGCCGCGTGCCACGGCGAGTAGCGCGCCGCGCGCGCCAGGGCGGCCATCGTGATCGGCTCGCCCAGGTGCGCCTCGATGTGCGCCTGCATCCGCTCGGCGGCCTTGATCCGGTCCCATTGCGTGAGCACCGCTCCTCCTCTTCACGCCCCCGAGGGTAGTCGCCCCGTCCGGGGGCGTCTTGACCGCGCGTGCGAATCTGTAGAGGGCTGAGCCCGCGGCGGCCGGGCGGAATCGTGGGCATAGCCCGTCACCGGAGGCGCAGTGGCACGCCGCCGGGCTCCGACGCCACGGGCGGCGAGGCGCAGGCGACTTCGAGGAACAGGTCGAGTGGGGCCCCGATCCCGCCCCGTACCTGGGAGGCCAGCTCCCAGGGCTCGGTGGAGAAGCGCTCCTCGTGCCCGCCGCACGAAAGGACGATGACCGGGGGGACCCGGCCCGCCCAGCGCATGCCCACCCACGCGCCGGTTCCGTCGGGCGACGCCGATCCGGGAGGCGGGAGGTGGCGCTCGGGCACCACGCAGAGGCGGTGCCGGTGGGCGGTGCGGCACTCCGTGCCCGGCGGGACATCGGGGGGCAGGGGCGGGTGCTCGAGCACGAGCCGGATGCCGCCCAGGGCGAGGAGCGTCACGGCGTCGTCCCGGGGCCAGGTGCTGGCGACCCGGTTCCACTGCCGGACGAGCGGGGAGGTGCGGGCCAGGTACCCGCCGGCGAGCGCGTGGCCGTGCCGGAGCGCCGCGAGGAGCCGCGGGGTGCCGTCGCAGGTGCACCGCCGCCCGAACCTCTCGAAGAGGGGCCCGGAGATCGGAGAGGCGGCCACCATCCGGTAGGCCGGGTCCGGCGCGACGGACTCGGCCGGAACCGACGAGGTGCGGGGCAGTTCGAGCAGCAGGCACGCGAGGACGGGCAGGACGACGAGGGGTCGGCTCCAGGAGGGAAGGTGCCTCGCGAGCGACCCCACGGCCGCAGCCGCCCACAGGGCCACCGCCCCGTGGAACAGGAACATCCAGCGCACCGGGGCCCGCACGTTGTTCCCCAGCAGCGCGGCCGGGCCCGGCACGCCGGGGGCCAGGTGGGGCCCGAGAGCCAGGAGGGCGGCGAGGACGGCCACGCCGGCGATCCCGATCCAGGCCCTGCCCCGGCCGAGGGCGAGCCCCACGACGGCCAGCGCGAGCGCGAGGAAGCCCGGGTTGGTGGGATCGCCCAGGGGCGGGAGCGCCACCCGGCCGTGGAGCAGGGCTCCGTCCGTGGGGGTGATCAGCGAGCGGAGGGTCCAGGACGTAGAGGCGGCCTCGAGGGGATCCACGCCGAGCCCCCACCGCCCGGCAGCCCGGAGGTAGGCGGCGCCCACGGGAACCACCGTGAGGAGGCCCGCGGCCAGGCCCACGAGCGCGAGCACGAGTGCCCGGCCGCGGGCGCACAGGACCAGCGCCGCGACGGCGGTGACCACGGTGTGCAGGCCCGCGTACAGGCCGAAGTGGAACGACGCCCCCGCCACGAGGCCACCGGCCAGGGCGAACCCGGGCCGACCCCGGGCCCCCAGGCCGACGAGGAGGGGGGCGAGGAGCGTCCACTCGTGGTGGAGGAGGTTGGCGTGGGCCGCGTGGGCCACCTGGAGGGGGCCGAAACCGGCGATCAGGGCGGCGATGGCGTTGTGGACCCCCGGGCCGGTGAGGGCCCGCGAGAGCGCGTGGGCCGCGACGGCCGTGGCCCAGAGCCCCAGGAGGCCGGCCAGCGCCCAGGTGTGCGCCGGGTCGCTGTCGGCGAGCCGGAACGGGAGCGTGAGCACGGCCTGGCCGAGGACCCAGTCCGTCCACACGAAGCCGCCGCGGAAGGGCCAACCGAGCGGGGAGTCCGCCAGGGTGGCCCGGCCGGTCAGGACGTCGTGGAGGTGGTGGAGCGCCAGGGCCGAGAAGGCGGCGTCGCGCTGGGGCAGGATCCAGGAGGCGTCCCAGGCCCAGGGGGCGCACAGCCAGGCGGTGGCCGCGACCAGCACGCCCACCAGGAGGACGATCTCGACCGCGGCGAGCCGCCCGGCCGCGGCTCGGGCCCGGCCCGGCGGCACCCTCAGTCCTCCCTCGCTCCGGCGGCCATCCAGGAGCGGAGCACCTCGGCCTCGGCCGATCCCACGGGGAACACGGTGGCGTGGGCGAGCCCTGTGGCCGCCTCGTAGAGGGTGGACCCCTCCGGATCCCCGGTGTCCGTGTAGGGGAGCACCGTGTCGTAGTCGGTCGCGGGATCCCCGCTCAGCGCCATGGGCACGGAGCCCTGGTGACAGCCCCGGCAGGCCTCGACCAGGAGGGGGTGGACACCGCCGGACCAGGTGGCGGGAGGTGCGCCGCCGTCCGTGTCGTCGCCGGTCGGTCCGCCGTCGTGCGTGCACGCGGCGAGCGACAGCGCAAGGAGCATGCGCGGGGTCATGCCTGTCCTCCTCAGGGCCGGTCGGCGGACCGCGGTGGGGGGCGCGGTCCGCCGTGGACAGCGATATCCTGGGAGGCTCACCCTGGCGTTGACGCCTCCCCGGACCGGGGATACACGGGGGGGGGCCCGCGGGAGGTCGAGAGGGTCACCGCGAATCTTCGAGATTGGAGGAATCATGTACAAGATCACCGACGAATGCACGACCTGTGGCGCCTGCGCAGGGGAGTGCCCGGCCGAAGCCATCCACGAGGCCGCCGACGGCTCCAAGTACGAGATCGACCAGGACGCCTGCACCGACTGCGGCACCTGCGTGGACACCTGCCCGGTCGGGGCCATCATCCAGGTGTGACGGGCCCTCAGAACGCCCACACCGCCTGCAGCACCCCCTCGTGCCCCACGGGGAGCCGGTCGTTCGACGGCAGGAACGCCTCGTAGACCAGCCCGGTGAGGAAGGTGCGCCCCGGCGCCGTGTGCCAGTGGAGCTGGACGGCTGCGTCGAGGGCGTACCACGTGTCGGGCCAGGGCGCCTCGGCATCCGGCTCCAGGCGGGGATCGAACGCCGCGCCGCGGGCCACGAGCGTGGCGTGGTCCAGCGCCTCGGCGCGAAGCGGCAGGTCGACCGCGCCCGCGGCCTGGGCACCCGCGAACTGGGTGGCGATCCCGCCCACGGTGTCGGTGCCGAGGAGGCCCTCGGCCATGAAGCGAGCATGGCCGAACCGGGCCTCGATCGCCAGATCGAACTGATCCGAGTGATCCTCCCCCTCGTCGCCCCGGATCCCGTACTGGCCCGAGGCCTGGCACCGGAGCGCCTCGCTCGGGGCGTAGGTGACCCGGCCGAGGACCTCCTTGCCGGGGTCGGCGTCGGGATCGGGCGTCGTGCTTCCGTTCAGCACCTGCGCCTCGAGGGCCCACCCGCTTGCGGGGACCACGTGGACCTGGATCCCGAGGTCCCGCGCCGGGACCCGACCCGAGCGCCACGGGAGGCTGGCCCAGGCATGGGCGCCACCCAGGAAGAACGCGTCGAAGCGGTCGAACCAGTCGGTGCTGCCCAGGATGGGGGCCTGCAGGCCCGCCCGGACGCGGCTGTCCCGGGCGCCGAACCCGACATCGATCCAGGCGTCCTCCAGCGCGAGGATCCAGCCCTCCGGAGCGGACAGCGCCACCCCCTGGAAGGAGAGGTCGTCGCGGTCGTCGGACCGGTCCTGCAGGCGGGCGACGAAGGTGTCGTCGAGGCCGGGCTGGACGGCGTCGAGACCCAGGCGGGCGGACAGGCGGCGATCCAGGGCGGCCTCACCGTGGAGCCGGGCGTGCTGGACCTGGAACGTGGCCCCCAGGGGGGCGCCGTCCTCGGCGTCCGTGCCGGTGGACCCGTCGAGCCGGAGCCCGAACCAGACCTCCCCACCCACGGCGGCACCCCCCGAGCCCCGGGGTCCACCGCCCTCCCAGGCCGGCGCTCCGGGCGCAGGCGATGCCCCGGGGCGGGCGTCCGGGCTGGGGGGGCCCGCCGTGCCGGGGGGCGAGCCGGGTAGCGGCGGGGGGATGGGGGCCGGGGGCAGCGGGGGCGGAGCGGCCGCCGCGGCCGCGGTGACCTCGGCGACGGCTCGCCGGATCTCCTCCATCTCACCCGCGCGGGACCAGGATCGCATGCCGGGCTTCCAGACGAGGTGGGCGGCCTCGGGCGCCCCCAGGATCCGGTCCGCCACCGCCGCGGTGTCCAACTCGCGCGTGCGGCCGTCCGGCCCGGCGTAGAGCCAGGTCGTGGGGGGCCGGGTCACCCCGGGGACCATGGGGGCCTCCGGCATGGGCGGCGGCACCGCCCGGAGCACGTCCGGGACCTCGGTCCAGGGCCGCCACGCCGGCCAGCCAGCCATCCAGAGGAGGTGGGTCCCTCCGCGGTCCCGCGCGACGAAGGCGGCGACCTCCTCGACGGTGTGGAGACCCTGGCCCCCGCTGCCCGCGTAGTGGTACCGCGGCACGGATGCATCGGGGAGCGGAGGCGGAGCGCCCTCGGCACGGGCCGGGCCGGCCAGGGGTCCGAGGACGAGGGGCAGACCGACGAGGAGCGCACGGATCGTCATGGGAACCTCGCGGATCGTGACGCAGCCGGCTAACCCGACGGGGAAGCCGGAGCATCCGTCCTTCCCGGCCGCAGGAGCGACATGTCCGGCGCCCCGTTCGTGCTCGATCCGTTCCAGACCGAGGCCATCGGTCACCTCGACGCGGGGCGGTCGGTCCTGGTCTCGGCCCCCACCGGCACCGGCAAGACCGTGGTGGCCGACCACCTGGTCGCGGCGGCCCTCGCCGCGGGCCGGCGCGTGGCCTACACCGCCCCGGTCAAGGCGCTCTCCAACCAGAAGTACCGCGACTGGACCCGCCTGCACGGGGAGGATCGGGTGGGCCTGGTGACCGGCGATCTCGTGATCCGGCGCGACGCCCCGTGCCTGGTCATGACCACCGAGATCCTGAGGAACATGCTGCTGAAAGACGACCTGCCCGCCGGGCTGCGGCACGTCGTGCTCGACGAGATCCACTTCCTGGACGACCCCGAGCGGGGCACCACCTGGGAGGAGGTGCTCCTGTACCTGCCGCAGGACGTGCAGGTGCTGGGGCTCTCGGCCACGCTCTCCAACCTCGACGAGTTCGCCGCATGGCTGTCCTCGGTGCGCGGTGCGCCCGTGGCCGTGGTGCGGGAGGATCGCCGGGCGGTCCCCCTCGCCCTCCGGCTCTGCAGCCGGCGGGAGGGCCTGCTCGAGCCTGCGGCATTCGACCAGGCCCACAAGGCGTGGGCCCGGGCGCCGGGAGGAGGCGCCGGGCGCGGGCTCGACCGACGGGACCGACGGCGCGGGCGGCCGGTGGACCGCCGTCCGGACGACCGCCGCGCCGGACCCCGGACCGGCCACCTCGACGTGGTGGATCGCCTCCAGGCCGAGGGCTGGCTGCCCTGCCTCTACTTCGTGTTCTCGCGCCACCTCACCGAGGTCTTCGCGGCCGAGGCCGCCCGGCGCGGGGGAGCGGGCCTGCTCGGCCCGGAGCAGCAGGCCCGGATGGAGGCCGTCCTGGACCGCTTCGAGGCCGAGTACGGCTCCGGGATCCTCCCCTCCGGGCTGCGGGCCGCCTACCTGCACGGGGTGGCCTTCCACCATGCGGGCCTGCACGTCCGCCTCAAGACTTTGGTGGAGGAGCTCTACGAGCAGCGGCTGGTGCCGGTGCTGTACTGTACGAGCACCTTCGCGCTCGGGATCAACATGCCCGCCCGCAGCGTGGCGTTCGACGGGCTCCGCAAGTACGACGGCCATGCGGTGGCGCCGCTCACGGTCCGCCAGTTCCTCCAGAAGGCCGGCCGTGCGGGCCGGCGGGGTATGGACGAGGTGGGCCTCGTCGCAATCCGCATGGACCAGGCGGACTGGGAGTGGATCCGGCCCCAGCTCCGGCGGTACGTCACCGCCGAGCCCGAGCCGGTCCGAAGCGCCTTCAACCTGTCCTTCCACTCGGTGGCCTGCCTTCTTGCGCGCCACCCCGTGGACCGCATCCACGACCTCCTCGAGCGCTCCTTCCTCACGTTCCAGGCTGTCCGGCGGGGCCCGGGCCGCCGGAAGGACCGCGTGTGGGCGGACTTCCTGGCGCGGGTGTCCCTCCTCCAGCGTGCCCGGTACGTCGCGCCCGATCACGCCCTGCTCGCCGGCGGACGGGTCCTCCTCGAGATCCAGATCTCCGAGATGCTCGTGGCCGAGGCCTGGCTCGAGGGCCTCTTCGAGGATCTCGAGCCGGACCGCCTCTTCGGCATCCTGTGCGCCCTGGTGGGTGACCTGCCGCGGGGGGCGTCGGTCCGGGCCTGGTCCGATCGCGAAGCCCGCACGACGCTCGCCGCGCTCGCGCGCCTCCGGGACGGACCGGTGATGCGCGATGCCGACCGCCTGGTGCGGCTCGAGACGCCGCTGACCCCGGAGATCGAGCCGCTGGGGCTGCTCTGGGCGAGGGGCGAGCCGCTCGCCGACCTGGTGGCGCGGGTGGACTGCACCATGGACGTGGCCGGTGACCTGGTCGGGGTGTTCCGTCGTGCCCGCGACCTCCTCGGGCAGGTGGCCGGCCTCTGGCGGGATCGCCCCGAGCGCGCCGCCGCCGTCCGCGCCTGCCTCGCGGCCACGGGCCGGGACGAGGTGGAGGTGGTCGACTGAGGCCGTGGGGGCCGTGGCGGCCGTCCGGTCGTGCTACCCTGGCGATCGGCATGATCCTCGTCCTCGCCCTCGCCTCCGCCTGCACCCACGGGTCCCCCGCCGAGGACCACGCCGCCTGGCTCGCCGCGCTGGCGCTCTCCGATCCGGGGGCCGCGTTCGACGCGTGCCTGGCCGTCCGCGATCCGGACCTGCGGGCCGATTGCGGACTCGCGGCGGTGGAGCGCCTCGCCAGGACCCGCGGGCCCACCACGGGGGACCTCCTCGCGCGCTGTCGCGCCCTGGAGGGCTGGGCCGGGGACGAATGCGCCTTCCAGGTCGGGGAGCGGCGGCGCGATCCCTCCGCCTGCGCCTCGGCCGGGGCCTTCGCCGGCGACTGCCGCCTCCACCTGCTCTCCACTGGGCTCGCTGGCTGGGTCCCGCAGGGCGCCCTCCCCTCCGATCCCGCACTCCTCGGGCGACTCCGGACCGAGGCCGGGGCGGTGGGCCTCGATCCCGAGGACGAGCGCGCGGCGTCCGCCTTCTTCCGGTGGATCCTGGGCGGCCAGGTCCCCCTCGATCGCACCTCCTGCGATGCCGTGCCCGATGCGGTGGCCCGCGAGGCCTGCCGCCGGACCGGGCTCGCCCTCTACGGCGACCGCCTCAACCACGCCCGCGACACGCGCACGTACCCGTGCCAGGGCGGCGACCTCCCCCCCGCCCTCGCCCATGCCCCGGACCCCGAGATCGAGGCGCTGCGCCGGCGGCGCGAGGCCGAGGACCTGTGCCGGTAGGGGCCCGGTCCGCCACCGCCGGAGTGCTCCTGCTGGCTGCCGGGTGCGCGGGGCCGCCGTCGGCCAGCCTCGCCTGGGACGACGCCTGGGAGGCCCTGATCGCCACCCGCGACGGCACGGTCCTGGTGGTCCGGGTCGCTCAGGGCAACACCGGCCTGCTCCGCGGCGAGGCCCGCATCGAGGTGTCGGCGCTCCCACCGGCGGGATCTCCGGTGGTGCTGCGCCGCCGGGCGGCACCCGCCGATGTCGGGCGGGATACCGAGGCGCGCGTGGTGCGCCTCGCCTCCGACCGCGTGACCCACGGCGAGGGCACGTGGGCGGTGGCCGTTCGGGAGGGGCCCGACGCCCTGGATGCGACCGTGCGCCTCTCCGCCCTCGCGAAGCCCGTGGAGCCCGTGGCGCTCGACGAGGGCCGGCGCCAGCGCACCCTGGGGGTGCCGATGCCGCTCGCCGGCGCCGGCGGGGTCTGGCGCTCCGGGAGCCAGGGGGGAGTGATCGACGGCCGGGCCGTGCTGATGCGGGAGTCCGGTGACGCGTGGCCCGACGGCCGCACGGCCAGGGAGTCCCTGTACGTCCTCGGCCGGGAGCGAGGTGCCGGGGTGGAGATCCTTTGCGACCGATCGCTCGCCTGGACGGCGGGCCCCGCGGAGACGCGCACGGGTCGCACCGCCCGAATCGCGCGGGAGGACCGCCGGCTCGTGGTGACGGTGGGACCGGACCTCGGCCTCGAGGCAACCGTCCGCCTGGACCGCGCCTCCCTGGTCTCGGCGCCGTGGGACGACCTCTCGCTCATCGAGCGGCCGATCGCGGGCCTCCTGGCCGGCTGGCCGGTCCGCGTCGTGGAGCGGGGTGAGGCGACGGTGCGGGAGCCCGGGATGGAGCCGTGGACGGCGACCGCGGTGCACGTGGTCCGAGCCGGCCCCTCCGGGCGCCCGTGACGGTCCCGGCCAGACCTCCGGGTTAGGGAACCTCCATGCGCACCGTGCCCCTCGTCACCCTCGTCCTCCTCCTCGTCGCTCCGGCCGCCCACGCCAAGGACCTGCGCAAGCGGGTGGGCGTGGGCATCGAGACCTCGGCGGCGGCGCCCCTCCTCTCGGTGCGGGCCGGGCTGCCCATGCCCAGTCCCGTCGTGAACGTGCTCGTGGAGGGGCTCGCCGGGTTCCGCACGGGCGCCGACGCGGCGCCGGGGGCCTGGACGGCCGGCGCCCGGGCGCTCTACGGCATCGTCGCCGAGGACAACCTCAACCTGTACGGCGCGGCCGGCGTCGGCTGGACCACCGCGGGCGACACCGGCGCGCTGTGGGTCCAGCCCTCGCTCGCGGTCGAGTTCTTCCCCTTCGGCCTCGAAAACCTGGGGCTGTCGGTCGCCTGGGGCGTGCAGGTGGATCTCGGCTCCCCCTCGGGCGTGGCCACCTGGGGCCCGGGGGCCGGCCTCGGCGCCCGGTACTGGTTCTGAGGTGCCGCGCCGGAGGTCCAGCAGCCCGCGCTCCGTCACGGTTCCGTGACGGGTCCTGGGTCTACGGGAGAACCTCCCGGTCGCCGATCCGCCGGAATCCCGACAGACGGCGGCTGTCCTGGCGGTGCGTCTACCTGGCACGGTTCTTGTAGCGTCGGACCTCCCACCCCCGGGAGGTTGCCATGCCGACCCGTTCGATCGCCGTCGTTCCCCTCCTTCTCTTCCTGACCTCGTGCGGAGGGCAGGAGAGCCGGCCCACCGAGGCCGCCCGGACCCGCACCCTGACCATCGGCGCCTACACGACGCCGCGCGAGGCCTACGATCAGGACGTCTTCCCGGCGTTCCAGGCCTGGTGGAAGCAGAAGACGGGCGAGGACGTCGTCTTCGAGACCTCCTGGCAGGGATCCGGGGCGCAGTCCCGCGCGATCGTGGGCGGGTTCGAGGCCGACATCGCCGCCCTGTCCCTCGAGGCGGACGTGACCCGGATCGCGGAGTCCGGGCTCATCACCCGCGACTGGAAGGCGGGGCCCACCGGAGGCATGGTCTCCTCCTCGATCGCGGTCCTCGCCGTGCGCCAGGGCAACCCGAAGGGTGTGAAGGACTGGAACGACCTCACCCGTGCGGACCTCGAGGTGCTCACCCCCAACGTCCGGACCTCGGGCGGCGCCATGTGGAACGTGGCCGCCGTCTACGGCGCGGCCACCCGCGGCCACGTCCCGGGCGTGCCCGCGGGCGACGAGGCGGCCGCCGAGCGGCTCCTGTCCGGCATCCTGGGCCGGGTCACCATCATGGACAAGGGCGCCCGCGAGTCCATCGTGACCTACGAGAAGGGAGTGGGCGACGTGGCCATCACCTACGAGAACGAGGTCCTGTCCGGACGCCTCACCGGCCAGACCTACGAGTACGTGGTCCCGGCCTCCACCATCCTCATCGTCAACCCGATCGCGGTCGTGGACACCTACGCCGAGCAGCACGGCGTGAAGGATCTCGCCGACGCGTTCGTGGCCTTCGCCCTGGGCCCCGACTCGCAGCGGGCCTTCGCGAAGCATGGCTACCGCCCGGTGGATCCGGCGGTGCTGGCCGAGACCGCCGCCCGGTTCCCCGCGGTCACCGACCTCTTCACCGTGCAGGACCTCGGCGGCTGGCCGACCATCATCGCCACCCTGTTCGACCAGGGCAGGGTGTACGACCGCGCACTCGTGGCCACCGGGACGTCGTCCCCTTCGCCCGCGGCCCCGTAGGTCCGGAGCGCCCCTCGTGGCCGGCCTCGTCCGCGCCGTCCGGCAGGCGCCCGGTGGGATCTCGCCCGCCGTGCTCCGGCCGGGCCCCCTCGGCGTCGTGGGGCGGGGCCTGTTCGCCTCCTGGCTCTCGGTCCTGGTCGCCATCCCCCTCGTGGTGCTCGCGTGGCACGGCTTGAGGGGCGGTCCCGAGGGCGTGGTCCACGCGTTGCGCCTCCCCTACGCCTGGGAGGCCCTCACGCTCACGATCTGGACCTCGGCCGTCACCGCGGTCCTGAACGCGATCATGGGCACGGCCACCGCCTGGGTGCTGGTGCGGTACCGGTTCCCCGGCCGCGCCCTGCTCTCCATGCTGGTGGACCTCCCGCTCGCCATCCCCACGCTGGTGGCGGGCCTGATGATCGTGAATCTGTTCGGCCCCCAGACCCCGGTGGGCGCCTGGTTCAAGGGGCTCGGCCTCCCCATCGCGTTCGCCGTGCCGGGCATCGTGCTGGCCCTCCTCTTCATCAACCTCCCCTTCGTGGTCCGCTCCGTGGAGCCGGTGCTCCTGGACCTCGATCCGGCCGAGGAGGAGGCGGCCGTCACCCTGGGCGCCCGCACCTGGACCACCCTGCGCCGGATCCTGCTGCCCCCACTCGCCCCGGCCATCGCCGGCGGCACCCTCCAGGGCTTCGCCCGAGCGCTCGCGGAGTTCGGGTCCATCGTCGTGGTCTCGGGCAACATCCCCGGGAAGACGCTCACCTCGCCCGTCTTCATCTACGGCGAGGTGGAGGCCGGCCGGGCCGAGGTGGCTGCGGCCGTGTCCGTGGTCCTGCTCGCCATCGCGATCGGCCTCCAGCCCGCGGTGCGCTGGCTCAACCGGCTGGCCGGAGCCCGCCATGCCTGACGCCCGGCCCGATGCGTTCCGCACCCGCTGGCTGCCCCGCCGGGTGGCGCTTCTCGCGCTGGTGGTGGCCTGGATGGCGCTGCTCCTCCTCATTCCGCTCGGCTCCCTCGCGGTGGGGGTGGTGCAGTTCGGACCGCTGGCGGTCCTGCGCCAGATCGGCGAGGCGGGCGGGTGGCCGGCCCTCGGGCGGACCGTCGTGGTGGCGATCGCCTCGGTGGTCCTCAACGGGGTTTTCGGCGTCGCGGGCGCGATCTACCTCGTGCGCCACCGGTTCTGGGGCCGCCGCCTGCTCGACATGCTGGTGGACCTGCCCCTGGCCGTCTCCCCCGTCATGACCGGCCTCGCGTTCATCCTCGTGTTCGGCCGGGGCGGGCTGGCCGAGCCACTGCTCGAGGCCCTGGGCTGGAAGATCACCTTCGCGATGCCCAGCCTGGTGCTGGCCACGGTCTTCGTCACGCTCCCGTTCGTGCTCCGCGAGGTCAGCCACGTCCTCGTCGAGCTGGGCATCGACGAGGAGGCGGCGGCAGCCACGCTGGGCGCCTCGGCGTCCCAGACGTTCTGGCGCATCACCGTGCCCAACATCCGGCACGGCCTCACCTACGGCAGCACCCTCACGCTCGCCCGCGCGCTGGGCGAGTTCGGGGCGGTTCTGGTGGTGGGCGGGGCCATCAAGGGCCGGACCGACACGGCCACCACCTTCATCTTCACCGCGGTCGACGAGCGGCACGAGCCGGCGGCCTACGGCATGGCCCTCATCCTGGCTGCTTTGTCCATGGCGTTCCTCGTGCTCCTCGAGCGCCTCAAGAAACGCCGGACCCGGGAGGCCTGATGGGCATCCGCGTCGAGCACCTCACCAAGCGCTTCGGCAGTTTTGTCGCCGTCCAGGACGTGAGCCTGGAGATCCGGTCGGGCGAGCTGTCGGCCCTCCTCGGGCCGTCGGGCGGCGGCAAGAGCACGATCCTGCGGATCATCTCCGGCCTCGAGGCCGCCGACGAGGGGCACGTGATCATCGACGAGCAGTCGGTGGACCACCTCCACGCCCGGGCCCGGAACATCGGTTTCGTGTTCCAGCACTATGCGCTGTTCCGCCACATGACGGTGGCCCAGAACATCGGATTCGGCCTCGAGGTGCGCAAGGTGCCCGCGGAGGCCCGCCGGACGCGGGTCGCGGATCTCGTCGCGCTGCTCGGCCTGCAGGGCCTGGAAGAGCGCCTCCCGTCGCAACTCTCGGGCGGCCAGCGCCAGCGGGTGGCGGTGGCCCGCGCCCTGGCCCCGGAGCCCAAGGTGCTCCTGCTCGACGAGCCCTTCTCGGCGGTGGACGCCCAGGTGCGCGAGGAGCTGCGACGCTGGCTGCGCCGCCTCCACGACGACCTGCACGTCACGTCCATCTTCGTGACCCACGACCAGGCCGAGGCGTTCTCGGTGGCCGACCGGGTCTTCATCATCAACGAGGGGCGCCTCGAGCAGGCGGGCACGCCGCTCGAGGTGCTGGACGATCCCGCCACGGAGTTCGTGGCGCGTTTCCTCGGTGAGGTGAACGTCTACGACGGACGCGTGCGCGACGGGTTCCTGCGCGTCGGGCCCATCGAGGTGGCGGCCAGCGGCGTCGCCGACGGCACCCCCATGCGGATGATCCTCCGCGCCTACGACCTCAAGCTCTGGCGGGAGGAGCCCGGCGTCGGCGTGGTCCGCCGCGTCCTGCTCCTCGGCGACCGCGTCAAGGTGGAGGCCGTGCTCGACGGGGCCGGCCCCCTGTTCGCCCAGTTTCCCCGCCGCTCCTCCCTCCTCAAGGGCATCGAGCCCGGCTGCCGCATCGCGGTCGAGGTCTCGACGGCCCGCCTCTACCCCCTCCCGGCGGGATCGCCGGGAACCCCATGACTCCAAGGAGAGCCCCGTGCACACCCTGATCCCCATCGTCCTCCTCGAACTCGCTTGTCCCCCCGCGCTCGCGGGCGGCGACGCGGGCACGGACGCCCCCTCCCCCGTCGTCGCGAGCCGCACCGAGAAGGGCCTCACCTTCGAGGTCGGAAAGTCGAAGATGAACTTCGACGTCTTCTTCCAGCCCCGCTTCACCTACCAGCAGTCGGGCGATCCGGACGTCCACGCGCCCGCCACGTGGGACGGGACCGGCTTCCAGGTCCGGCGGATGCTGTTCCTGGCGAACGGCCACCTCACGCCCCGCCTCGAGTACACGTTCCGCGTCAACTTCGCGGGCACGAAGGACGCCCTCACGTCGTTCTCCCAGGACGGGGACGTGATCGCGTTCTCGACCGCCACGTTCGCCACCCCGGGGCTCGACGACGCGAGGCTGAACTACAAGGTCGCCGATGCGTTCCAGGTCGCCTTCGGCCGTTTCAAGGTCCCCTACTCGGGGCACTGGCTGGTCAGCGTCTACGACCTCGCCTTCCCCGAGGTCTCGCCGGTGATCAACGGCATCGCCACCGGCGGCCTCAAGATGGACGGCTTCGGCTACAGGCGCGACACCGGCCTCGCCATCACGGGCAACGCGCTCGAGCGGCGGGTGGACTGGGCCGTCGGCGTGTTCTCCGGCGACGGCGGCTCCACGGCGGGCCTCGTGTTCCCCCCCGCCGACGACGGCTACCTCTACACCGCCCGCCTCGCCGTGGCCCCGCTCGGCGAGTTCAAGATGGTCGACCTCGACACGAAGCACGGCCGGCCCCGGCTCGGCCTCGGCGTGAACGCGGGCTTCGACGACAACCCCGTCTACGGTCACGACCGGAGGTTGGCCACCAGCCGGACGAACGCCCACCTGGGCGGGGAGGTCCGGTTCGCCACGAGCGGCCTGAACCTCCAGGCCGAGGTCCACCTGGGCAGGACCCTGGGCGACGACGACGCCGCGAAGGCAAGCGGCTTCCTGGTCCAGGGCACCTACGTGATCCCCGATCCGGCCCTCGTGCCCGGCCTCCGGTTCTCTCGGATGGATCCCGACGCCGAGACCGACGACGACGGCTACTCAATGGCGGAGGCCACGCTGGCGTGGCTCCTCCCCGAGCCCGGCGCCAAGAAGGCCAGGGACCGCACGAACCGCCGCAAGGTGCAGATCGCCTACGCCCTGGCGCAGGCCGACGGCGCCGACACCCCGGCCTTCCACCAGGTGACGCTGGCCGCCCAGGTGGGCCTGTAGCAGTCCCCGGAGCCGACGACGGATAGGGGGGCCGGAGCACGCCGAGGCCGCCGTGGCCCCTCCTTCCTCCAGCCCCAGCCCATCCCCCCCCGACGAGGGGCCGCCCCGGCCGCTGCGCTGGAGCCCGTTCGGTCGGGCCTCGCTCCGGGCGCGCCTCGTGGTGGCCTTCGGCCTGCTCACGGTGCTCCTCGCCTGCGGCATCCTGGCGGCGGGCATCACGATCTTCGCGCGCCGATCCCAGGCCCTGGTTGAAGCCCGCCTCTCCATGGACGTGGGTGCCGTCGAGCAGATCCTCGTGGCCCGCCAGCAGGTGCTGGTCTCGGTCACCCGGTCCATGGCCCACGTGATGGACCCGGACCTGCGTGACCAGCTCCTGTGTGCGTGCCTGGGCAGCGGACAGTCGGTCTTCGACCTCGTCCTCAGCCTCTCGGGCGGGCAGGTGGCGTACCTGGATCCGATCGGATGCCGCGCGATCCAGCTTCCGGAGGACGTGGCGGCGCGCCTGCGGGCATCCGACGTCGGCGACCTCGCCCGTCTGGCTCGGGAAGCGGGTGCCCTCCGGGCGGGTTGGGCGATCCTGCCGGCGGACGGGATCCCTGACCGGGCCGGAGCGATCCTGACGATCGCCGCCGCCTCGCCCCTGCCCGGCGATGGCGTCGTCGTGCTGTTCGGCGTGCTCAGCGAACGCAACGACGTGGCCCGGGAGATCGCCGACTCCATCACCCGCCGGCAGGGCACGCCCTACCGCGTGAGCCTGTTCCGGGACGACGTCCGCGTGGCCTCCTCCCTCGGGGCCGAGGCCATCGGCTCCCACGCGGATCCTGCGGTCGCCGAGCGGGTCCTCGACCAGGGCGAGATGCGCGTCGGAGACGCCCGGGTCCTCGATCGGACCATCCCGGCAGCCTACGTGCCCCTGCGCCGGGTAGACAGCTCGGTAGCGGGGATGCTCGGCCTCGCGACGACCGACGATCTCTACGGCACCATTCGGACCCGGACCGTGAACCAGTTCGTCCTGGTGGGGATCGGGGCCCTCCTCCTCGCGCTCGCGAGCGCCTGGATCCTCTCGGTGAGCTTCGTCCGCCCCATCCGTGCGCTGGCGGAGGGCATGACGCACGTGGCCCGGGGCGACCTCGACTACAAGGTCGCCGTCCACTCCCAGGACGAGTTGGGCAGCCTCGCGCGGGCGTTCAACCGGATGGTGCGGGCGGTGAAGGAGCGCGACATCCGGCTCCAGACCATGACCGCCGAGAAGCTTTCCCTGGTGGAGAAGCAGGTTTCGGTGGGTCGCCTCGCCGCGGGCGTGGCGCACGAGATCAACAACCCGCTCACTGCCATCCTCACCCTCTCCATGCTCGTGCGGCGCAAGCTGCCGCAGGACGATCCGCGCCGGGCGGACCTGGACATCGTATGCGACGAGGCCACCCGCTGCCGCGACATCGTGCAGTCGCTCCTCGACTTCGCCCGGGAGCGTCCCACCCGGATGGACGTGGTGGACGTGGGCGAGGTCGTGGAGGAGACCTGCGCGTTCGTGGAGCGGTACGGAGCGTTCGCGGGCATGAACCTGGTGGCATCCGTCACGGAGGAACCGTTCCTGGTGCGGGGCGACGCCAAGCAGCTGCAGCAGGTGGTGACCAACCTCCTGCTCAATGCCGCCGAGGCCAGCGCCCCGGGCGACACGGTCCGCATCGCCGTCGAGGAGGACTCCTCCGGCGGGTTCGTCCACGTGGTGGTGGAGGACCACGGCCGCGGCATCCCCGCCGACGCCCTCCAGCGGATCTTCGAGCCCTTCTTCACCACCAAGGAGGGCGGGACGGGCACCGGCCTGGGGCTCTCCGTCTCCCTGGGGATCGTGCAGCGGCACGAGGGCACCATCCAGATCGAGAGCGAACCCGGCCGGGGCACCCGCGCCACGGTCGTGCTCCCGAGGCTGGAGGATGGTACGTCGGGCCCGTGAGGTCACCCATGACGCGGACGAAGATCCTGGTCATCGACGACGAGCGCTCGGTCTGCGTCTCCTGCCAGCGCACCCTCGAGGAGGAAGGTCACGCCGTCGACTTCGCCCTCTCGGGTCGCGAGGGGCTCGACCGGGCCTCGCACGGGGACTACGACCTCGTGCTCCTCGACCTCAAGATGCCCGACGTCAGCGGCATGGAGGTGCTGGAGACCCTTCACCACGGCCGGCCCGACGTCCTCGTGATCATGATCACCGGCTACGCCACCATCCGGACCGGGGTGGAGGCCATCAAGAAGGGCGCCACCGACTACATCCCCAAGCCGTTCACGCCCGAGGAGCTGTCGGCGGTGGTGACCCGGGCCGTGGCCGAACGCGAGGCCCTGGCCCGCGGGGAGCCGCTGCCCGACGGCCGGATCCCGGTGGGCGCGCTGCTCGGCGCCGAACTCGTCCCCGAGACCGTGGAGGACTTGAAGGAGGTCAAGCGGAGGGTCCGGGAGGCGGTGTACGAGCAGGTGGAGCGGGCCTTCGTCCGCCAGGCGCTCGAGCGCACCGGTGGCAACGTGACGCGGGCATCGGTGAACGTGGGCATGCAACGCCCGAACTTCCACGCCCTGATGCGGAAGCACGGCATCCGCCGGGAGGACGGCGAGAAGGACTGACCCACCCTTGGCCTGCTGGTTCCACACCTCGGACCTGCACGGGCGCACCGGCCGCGTCCATGCCCTGTTCCGCGCGATCCGGGCGGAGCGCCCCGAGGCGGTCCTGCTCGGGGGCGACCTCACACCCCGCGGACCGGACGGGCCCGACTTCCTGGCCGATGTGCTGGTGCCCGGCCTCCTGGAGATCCGACGCGACCTCGGGAGCGAGGCGCCGGCGGTGCTCGCGATCCTCGGCAACGACGATCCCGCCCTCGCCGAGCCGGTGGTCCGGGAGGCGGAGGCCCGCGGCGCCTGGACGTGGGTGGAGGGCCGCCGCGTGGTGGTGGGGGGACGCCCGGTGTACGGCTGTGGCTTCGTCCCGCCAACGCCCTTCCTCCTCAAGGACCGCGAGCGCTACGATGTCTCCCGCTTTGTGGACCCCGGCGCGGTGTCCCCCGAGGAGGGCTGGCGCTCGGTGCCCGTGGATCCCGCCGCGATGCGCCGCACGATCCGGGAGACGCTCGACGACCTGGTCGGCGACGACGACCTCTCCGAGGCTGTCCTCCTGCTCCACACGCCTCCCTACGGCACGGCCCTCGATCGGGCCGCGCTCGACGGCCGGATGGTGGACCACGTGCCGGTCGACGTCCACATCGGCAGCATCGCCGTCCGGCGCCTCGTCGAGGTCCGCCAGCCCTGGCTCGTGCTCTGCGGCCACGTCCACGAGGCGGTCCGACTCACCGGGACGTGGATGGAGCGGATCGGGTCCACCGTCGTCCTGCAGGGGGCCCACGACGGTCCGGAGCTGGCGTTGAACCGCTTCGACCCTTCGGACCCGGGTGCTGCCACGCGGGAACTGGTTCCACCGGCGTAGGCGTGTGACGCACCCCGGGGACCGAGCCGATTCACGTCCAGAAGGTTGGATCCGGCGGATCACAACTCCAGGGCGAGACGCAGCCTCGCGGTGTACAGCCGCCCGTACCGTCCCCAGGCGCCGTCGACGGTCCGGGCGGGGTCCATCTCGTGGAACCCACCGGGATCGGCGTGGGCTTCTGCACCCAGGCGCCATCGGCCGGCCAGCAGCGCGTCCGCGCCCAGCGAGGCCGAGGGCCCGGCGTAGGGGTGGTAGTTGTCGGTGACCACGCCGTTGTCGCCGATCCAGAAGAAGGTCGAGACGTCGGTGAACCCGAGCGCCAGGTAGGGGGTGATCGGCCCCACCTGCCAGCCCGCGAGGAGATCGAGCCCGAAGACCGATGCGAGGTAGAGATCGTCCACCGCCGGATCCGCCGGGTCGAACGCGGTCGCGACGTCCGCCACGACGCGGATCACGGTGGCGTGGAAGCGGAGCCCCAGCGAGGCATGCTCCCCGAGGGCGGTGCCCAGCCCGCCCGCCCCGGACAGGGCCACCGTCTGGGTGCCCAGCAGGGGCACCGGCGGCAGGTAGGCCACCGAGAGGTACGGCACCCAGCGCCCCCCCAGCGCGGGGAACGCCGCGCGGGCCTCGATCTGGGGGAGGACCGGCGTCTTGTTGGTCTCCTCGGTCTTGGTCCAGTCGAGGACGTAGCGCCGTTCGCAGCCCAGCGGCGGGATGCCGGCGAGGCGCACGCCCACCGATCCGTGGCCCGGCGCGTGGGGTACGGGGGCGTGGATCCCCGAGTAGGCGGCGGAGAGCGCCACGTAGTTGGCCAGGAAGTCCTGCTGGACCTGCTCGTCGTAGTCGGCGGGCCTCGGGAGGTCCGCACACGCGGGATCGACCTCGGCCCGCGCCACGGTGGACGCACTCGCGGCCACCGCGAGCGCAAGGTAGAGTCCGTATCGAATCACCGCACACCTCCGGGATGGAGCCTCACATGACCGGACCGTCCGTGCACGTCGCGCTGTTCGTCCTGCTCTGCGGCTGCGACGATCGCCTGTTCAACGCGCCACACGGGGACGACACCTCGGGCGGAGAAGGCTTCTGCGCGGTGCGGGGCATCTTCGAGGCCCAGTGCGACAGCTGCCACAGCCCGGCCGCCGGGCCGCTCGGCGACCTCGACCTCGTGACGGATCCGCACGCGGCGATCGTGGACCGGCCCTCCGCCACCGTGCCCGGGGCGATCCTCGTGGCGCCGGGCGATCCGGACGGATCGCTCCTGTACCGCAAGACCGCCGCCACGCAGGGCGCGGACGAGGGCTCGCCCATGCCGATGGGCTCGGGTCTGGGCTCCGGCGACCTGGCCACGGTGCGCACCTGGATCACGGAGGGTGCGACCGAGGCCTGCAACGAGCCGGTCGACACCTCGGGATCCGACGGCTACCACCCGGACGGCTGGTCCGCCCCGGCGGTGCACGGCCTCGCCGCCAAGACCCAATCCCAGCCCTGCACGACCTGCCACGGCCAGGACCTCGGCGGCGGCAGCGTGGGCGTGTCCTGCGACACCTGTCACATCCCCACCCCCGGCTGGCGGACCACCTGCACCTACTGCCACGGCGGGGTGGACACGACGACGGGCGCGCCGCCCGAGGACATCGACGACATGGCCACGGCATCGGAGACGAGCTTCCCGCCCCACACGGCCCACGTGACCGCGGACCTGGCGCTCCCGTACGACTGCACCGCCTGCCACCGCAAGCCCACCGACGCCCTCACGGGCGGGCACGTGTTCCTGGGCGACGCGACGGCGGGCCGGGCCGAGGTGGACTTCTCCGGCGGCCGGTCGTCCACGGGCGCCTACGCCGACGGCACCTGCTCGAACCTGTACTGCCACGGGAGCGGGCAGGGGAACGACGGCCGGGTCACGCGCGGTGCGGGGGCGATGACCTGCGCGTCGTGCCACGCGGGGCCGACGAGCGGGCAGGCCGCCTGGGAGGGCATGTCGGGCGAGCATGCCGGTCACCTCGAAGACGGCCGGACCTGTGCCGATTGCCACGGCCCCACCACCGCCGACAGCCGCACGATCACCGGGCCCGCGCTCCACGTCGATGGCGACTCGGACGTCACGCTCCCCGCGGGGATCACCCGGTCGGGCGCCACCTGCAACGGGACCTGCCACGGGGAGGAGCACGTGGGTCGCGACTGGGACTGACCCGCGCCCACGCGGTTCACGGGGTGGGGCTGCCGGGCGCGGCGGGTACCCCCCGCACCTCGACCACGAAGTCCATGCGGTCCTGGTTGCGGATCGCACCCAGCATCGCGCTGTAGGGCTTGAACCCGAAGTGGGTGGCGCGGGCCTGGAACCCCCCCGAGGCCACGAGGTCCGGGCCGTCGAGGCGCCAGGTCATGGGGACCGTGAGATCGAGCCCCACGCCCCGGACGGAGAGCCGGCCCGTCACGTCCACGCGCCCGTCCTCCACGCGGCAGGTGGAGGATCGCCAGGTGATCGCGGGGAACCGGTCCACCCACAGCTGGCCCTGGTCCAGGATGTGCCCGAGGATCGTCTCGCGCTGGCCCTCGGAGAGCGTGCCCGGCAGCCCCACCCCGCGACGCAGATCGTCCGGGTCGGGGACCAGGCCCCGGACGGGCAGGTCGAACGACACGCGGCAGGCGTCCGGCCGGGCCGGATCCACCTCGACGCGGCCGGTCCAGCCCGTGGCCAGGACGGCGTGGTCGTGGGCGAGCCCCGAGCCGACCGCGCTCTCGTCGCGGTTGACCCGGACGTAGAGGCGGCTTCTGGAGGGGACGAGCGTCCAGGCAGAGGGCGCCGTGACCTCGGACGGCGAGGTGCCAGCCTCGGCGGACAGGGGCAGACAGACGATCCAGACGAGCGGTGCGAACGCCATCCTCCACCTCGGCGCCGGACGTCGGATCGGGCAGCGTGCCCGAACCTGCCCTCGACCGGCACCCATAGGATGCCTCACCGGGCGGCACCGTGACGGCCTGGAACGGGAACGGCAGGCTCGAGGCCGCGCATCGTGAAGCGGCGACCGATGGCCCCATGGGCGGGGGATCGCAGGAGCACGCGCACCAGGACGTCGCGTACGGGATTCCACCAGCCGCCCAGGCCCAGGGACATGTTGCGTTCGGCCCGGCCCAGGCCGCGGCGGGCCACCGCCCGCCGGTGGAGGGTGTAGGCGGAGAACGCGGGCCCGGGCGGATCGCCGGCCCGGATGCGGGCCAGGACCGCGCCCGCGTGCCAGGCGTCGAGGAATCCGAGGTTCATGCCCTGTCCGCCGATGGGGCTCACCACGTGGGCGGCGTCCCCGGCCAGGAGCGTGCGCGTCCCGTGGAAGGCGCGGGCCAGGAGGTGCTGCACGCCGAACCCGGAGGTCATGCGGCACGGCAGCTCCGTGAGCCGTTGACCGGTACGCGCGAGCACGAGGGCCGCCACCTGGGCGGCCTCGGGCCGCTCGAGCGGCTCGGGTACCGACGAGACCCAGCGGCGCCAACCGCCCGGCAGGGGAAACGACTCGACGAGGCCGGCGCCCGTGAGGAAGAGGACGGCGTCGGCGCCGAACCCGGTCCGGTCCTCGAAGTCGCCCATCACGAACGCGTGCGGGTAGGGGCCGCCCTCGAACGAGATGCCGAGCGCCGTCCGGACAACGCTGGCCTTCCCGTCGGCGGCGATGGCGTACGCCGCCCGGAGGTGGCCGCCGTCCCCCAGGTCCGCCTCCACCCCGTCCGGCCCCTCCCGGAACGCGACCACCTCGGCGCCGCGGCGGAGTGCCCCCGGGGCGCGGGCTTCGAGGTGCTCCTCCAGGATCCGCTCGGTGACGCCCTGGGGAACCGAGAGCGCGAAGGGGAAGGGCGGCGGAAGACCGCCGAAGTCGAGGCGACCGAGCTCGCCGGCATCGCCCATGGCCCGACCTCCCGGGATCCGGACCCCGGCGGCCACCACGTCGGCGGCGAGCCCAAGCGCCTCGAGGACCTCCAGGGACGGCGGGTGGATCCCGATGGCCCGGGAGTGATCCGAGGGGGCCGGACGGCGCTCGGCCACGATCGCCCGCAGGCCCAGGGCGTGGATGCGCAGGGCGGCCAGCAGGCCCACCGGACCGCCGCCGACGATCAGGACATCCGCATCGGGCCCGGCGCCCGGTGTCACCATCACGACCCCCGCCCGGGCCGGGGCCCGCGGGTGAAGGCCCAGGCGGACCGCACGTACCAGCCCGCCACGGAGAGGGGCGTGACGCGGTCGGGCGGGGACAGGGTACCCGCGAGGTGCGCCGCGAGGGCCTCCCGGCGCCGGATCTTCCCGGACGATGTCCGCGGCAGCGTGCCCGGGGCCAGGAGCACGACCTCGTCGACCAGCAGGCCGGTGCCGGCCAGGATCGCCCGGGCGCACGCATCGGGGAGGGCAGCCACGTCGGTGTCGGCGGCGTCCCTGGAGGTCTCGGCGAGCAGCAGGAGCCGCTCCGCGTCCGCCGCCTCCGGGCGGTGGGACACGGCCGCGGCACAGCCGGCCCGCAGGCCGGGCAGCCCGTCCAGCGCCTGCTCCACGAGGGCGGGCGGATACTTGCGCCCCTTGAGGACGAGGATCTCCTTGTCCCGACCGGTGACCACCAGCTCGCCCCGGTCGAGGAATCCGCGATCCCCGGTGTCGAGCCACCCGTCCCGCAGGACCTCGGCGGTCTCCCGGGGCAGGTGCAGGTAGCCGGCGAGGAGCGAGGGCCCCCGGATCCGGATCCGGCCGATCCGGTCGGGGGGCAGGTCGTGGCCCTCCGCGTCGGTCACGCGGACGGCGAATCCCGGCACGGGCGGACCCAGCCTTGCCAGCTCCACCCCGTCCGGATCGGGCCGGACCTCGTCCCGGGCCAGGGCCGCACGATCGAGCCGGACCGTGGACATGGGGCGGTCGGGCGGCGTGAAGGTGACCGCCAGGGCCGCCTCAGCGAGCCCGTACACCGGCTTGAGCGCCCCCGGATCGAAGCCCCAGCGGCGGAAACGCTCGCCGAACCGACGGAGCACGGCCGGACCGATGGGCTCGGCGCCGCACAGGGCGAGGCGCCAGCGGGAAAGGTCCACCCCGTCGAGCTCCTCGTCGCGGACCCGGTCCGCGGCGAGGGCGTAGGCGAAGGCGGGCGCCGGCGAGACGGTCCCGCCATAGCGGGAGATCGCCCTCAACCACGTGGCGGGGCGAGCCACGAAGACCTCCGGGCCGAGCAGCGTGAGCACGCCCGGCCGCGTCAGCGCCGGGAACACGCACCCCACGAGGCCCATGTCGTGGTAGAGCGGCAGCCACGAGACGCCCGCGTGGATCGCACCGGGGCGATCCACGAGGAAGGACTCGAGGATCGCGGCCTGGGCCAGGAGCGCCCGGTGCGTCAGGGCCACGGGTCGGGGGACCCCGGTGGTGCCGGAGGAGAACTGGACGAGCCCGAGGTCCTCCGCGGCGACCGGGCGATCCGGGCGGCCGGGGGATCCCTCCGGCAGGTCCTCGGGGGAGAGGCAGCGGGGTACCCGTGGCGCCGCCGCGGCCACCGTCTCCCCCAGGAGGCGCCGGATCCGGGGCTCGGCGAGCACGAGGTCCGCGCGCACGGCCTTCAGCATGGCGCCGGTGCGGGTGTGGTACTCGGCCATCCGGCCGAGACGGACCGGCGGGTAGAGCGGAACCGGGACCCCGCCGGCGAGGAGGACCCCGAAGAAGGCCTCGAAGAACGCGATCCCCGTGGGGAACACGAGGGCGGTACAGGCGCCCGGGGACTGGCCCGCCGCGATCACGCCCGAGGCCACCCGGCGGGCCCCCGCCTCCACCTCGGCCCAGGCATGGAACCCGGCGTGCCCCTCCCGGTCGAGGATGCGCAGCCCCGTGCCGGGGAAGGTGGCCGCCCGGACCAGGGCTTCGCAGAGCGTGGACGGGTCAGGCACCGCGCGCCCTCAGGAGGCGGATCAGGTCGTCCACCGTGCGGACGCCGGCCTCGTCCCCCTCGGCGAGGCAGATACGGAAGCGGTTCTCCACCTCCACCACCAGGGTGAGCAGGCGCAGGGAGTCGAGGGCCAGGTCCTCGACCAGGAGCGTGTCCGGCGCGATCCGGGCCTCGGGATCGAGGTGGCGGTGCACCACCTCGCGGATGCCGTCGAGGATCTCGCCGTCGGTCACGATCCCTCCGGCGGCCGCCGCGGCAGGAAGCGGCCGCGGCCGGCCATCGCCTCCGCGTATCCAGGCCAGGCGGCCAGGGCGGCCTCCTCGTCGCGGATCCGAACCCGGAGGAGGAAGAGGTTGAGGATCCCGCCCGCCACGGCCGTGATCCAGGCCCCGTGGACGAGGGGCAGCGCGAGCAGCTCCGCCACCACCCCCACGTAGTTGGGATGTCGGATCCACCGGTACGGCCCGCCGGTGGCGGGAGTCCACGACGGAACCACGATGATCCGGGTGTTCCAGCGCTCCCCGAGCGTGGCGACGATCCAGGCCCGCAGCCCCATCGTGGCCGCGACGACGAGGAGCATCGGCAGTCCGAGCGCGGGCCGGAACACCCGGTCGAGCAGGAGGACCTCGATGGGGCAGGCCACCAGGAAGGTGGTGTGGAGGGCCTGCATGGCCCGCCAGTGATCGCGGCCGTACTCCCGGCCGCCGGCCGCGAAGGCCGCCGCCGCGTGGCGGCGCGATCGCCCCAGTTCCACGAGGCGCTCGGCAGCCACGGCCGCGACGAGCCCGGTGTAGAGCCAGCGGCTCACCATCGGAGCAGGACCAGCTCCGAGCAGAAGCCCGGCCCCATCGCCAGGAGGAGCCCGAGGCTCCCCCGGGGGGGCCGGCGGGTGCGGAGGGTGTCCCGGAGCACCATGAGGACCGAGGACGACGAGAGGTTGCCCACCTCCCGCAGGCTCTTCCACGTGAGGGCGAGGTCCTCGCGGGTCAGGCCCAGGCCTGCCTCCAGCGCCTCCAGCACGCGGGGCCCCCCGGGGTGGCAGACCCAGGAGGTGACGTCCCGGCGGGTCAGGCCCTGGGAGGCGAGGAACGCGTCCACGTCCGCGGGGATCCGCTCGCGGGCCACCACCGGGACGTCGGAGGACAGGACGACGCGGAAGCCCGCCTCCGACACAGCCCAGCCCATCACGTGCTCGGTGTCCGGGTAGAACACCGACCGCGTGGCGAGGATCCGGGGGCCGGGATCCGGGAGCCGGGCGGCGATCTCGTCCCCCACCACCACGGCGCACGCCGCCCCGTCGCCGAAGAGCCCGCTGGAGATGAGGTTGGGAATGGAAAGATCGGTCCGTTGGAGGGTGAGCGAGCACAGCTCCACGGAGAGGAGCAGCGCGGCCTCCCCGGGGAACGCCCGCACGTAGTCGACGGCTCGTGCGATGCCGGCGGCGCCCGCCAGGCACCCCAGCCCGAAGAGGGGCACGCGCTTGACGTGCGGCGACAGGCCGAGCCGGGTCACGAGGAGGGCATCGAGGGAAGGTGCGGCCACGCCGGTCACGGTGGTGCTGAAGAAGACACCGACGTCCTCCGCCCGGATGCCCGCGGCCGCCATGCCGTCCCGGGCGGCCTCCCCGCCCACCTCCCGGGCTACCCGGATCCAGGCGTCGTTGGCCTTCCCGAAGGTGTCGAGGCCCGGGTAGGCCTCGAGGGGCAGCGCCAGGTGCCGGCCCCCGACCAGCACGTTGCGGTGGAGGGACTCGATCCGCTCCACGTTGTGGTGGCGCGCCGCCCAGTAGGTCCGCAGCGCCGCGATGAGGGTGTCCTGGTCGTAGTAGTGCGGCGGGAAGGCCTGGCCGACGGCGGCGACGTGCACGCGGGGACTCCGGAGTGGGCCAAGGGTAACGCCCCTGCCCGGGAGGATCCCGGGGGAGGAGGGGATCCGGTCCGCCGATGGCCCGTTACAGGTAGCCGAGCGCCCGGAGGCGCTCGACGTCGGCCGGCGCGAGCTCCCGGGCCTGGCTCATCTCGGTGATGGCGGCCTGGAAGCGCTCGTGCTCGGCCGGGAAGCGGGTGTCGCCCGCGACCAGGAGGTCCACCGCGCCCTTGGTGTCGCCGGCCTCCTTGAGCCAGCCGGCGGCCGCGAGGAAGAGCGGCGCCTGGACCTGGGCGGCGTAGGACCCGGACAGCCGTTCCAGCGTGGCCTGGACATCGGCACCCTTGGCGCCCCGGGCGAGCGCCTCCAACCGAACCTGCTCGAGCCGCCACGCGGCGGCGCGATCCTGCTTCGCGGTCGCGATGCCTTCGTCGGCCTTGGCGATCGCGACGTCGAGGTCGCGCCGGTCGAGGGCGGCCTGGGCCTCCTCCTGCAGGGCCTGGGGATCCGGACCGCAGCCGGCGGCGAGGCCCGCCACGACGGCGAGGGCGGGGAGGACGGAGCGCATGATGTGACTCCCGGCGGGGGATGGTGGATCGGTGTACCTTGTCTGGCCCGAAACGTTAGAAGCCGCAACCCCGGTCCCACCGATCTGCCCGTGCGCCGTCTCGTCCTCCCCGCCGCCCTCCTCGTCCTGCTCCTGCCGGTCCCGGCCCACGCCTACATCGGACCGGGCGCGGGGTTCGCGTTCGCCGGTTCGCTCGTGGTCCTGCTCTCCACCTTCGCCCTGGCCCTGGCCACGATCCTGCTCTGGCCGATCCTCTGGGTCTGGCGGCGGCTCCGCGTCGGCAATCCCCTGAAGCACGCGCGCGTGCGGCGGGTGGTGATCCTGGGCCTCGACGGCATGGATCCCGGGGTGACGCTCCGGTTCATGAGCGAGGGCCGGCTCCCCCACTTCCGCCAGCTGGCGGAGCTCGGCGCCTTCCGGCCGCTCGCCACCACCCTCCCCTCGATGTCGCCGGTGGCCTGGTCGTCGTTCGCCACCGGCGTAGACCCGTCCCGGCACGCCATCTACGACTTCCTCACGCGGGATCCGCGCAACTACCAGCCGGCCCTGTCCTCCACCGACATCCGCCCTCCCCGTCGGATCCTCCGGATCGGGCGCTGGCGCATCCCGCTGTCCCGACCGATCCTCCGGCTCCTGCAGCGGTCCAGGGTGTTCTGGAAGATCCTGGGGGAGAGGAACATCTTCTCCATCGTCCAGCGCGTGCCCATCACCTTCCCGGCCCAGCCGTTCGAGGGCCTGCTGCTCTCGGCCATGTGCGTGCCGGACCTGCGGGGCAGCCAGGGCACGTTCTCGTTCTTCAGCACGGCCACCCGCGATGGCGGCGCTGCGTTCACCGGCGGTGAGCAGACCGTGCTGCGCCGCGAGGGCAGCGTGATCCGGTCGCGCATCGTGGGCCCGGACGACTCGCTCCGGGAGGGCGGCGGACGGATGACCCTGCCGTTCACGCTCACGATCGCCGGCGACGCCGCCAGCGCCCGCCTCGAGATCGACGGTCACGATCCCGTGCGCCTGGAGCCCCGGGTCTACTCGCCCTGGGTCCGCCTCACGTTCCGCGCGGGCCTCGGGATCAAGGTCCACGGCATCGCCCGCTTCTACCTCGTGTCCCTGGAGCCCGAGGTCCACCTCTACATGACCGCGCTCCACATCGACCCCGAAGAGCCGGCCATGCCGGTGAGCCACCCCGCCACGTACTCCATGTACCTGGCGCGGAAGCAGGGGCCCTTCGCCACCCTCGGGCTCGCCGAGGACACCTGGGCGCTCAACGAGCGCGTGCTCGACGAGCAGGGCTTCCTCGACCAGGTCTGGCTCTACCACGAGGAGCGGCGGCGGATGTTCCTCGACGCGGTGACGCAGGTGCGTACCGGCCTGGTCACCACGGTGTTCGACGCCACCGACCGGGTCCAGCACATGTTCTACCGGTACCTGGACCCCACGCACCCGGCCAACGCGGGCAAGGACATCGAGCGCCACCGCGACGTGTACGTCCAGCTCTACGAGCGGATGGACGCGCTCCTCGGCGAGGTCGAGTCCGAGTGGCGGCGGCCCGACACGCTCTTCCTGGTGGTGTCCGACCACGGCTTCACCTCGTTCCGGCGCTGCGTGAACCTCAACGCCTGGCTGCGCGACGAGGGCCTCCTGGTCCTCGAGGACGGGAAGCGCACGGGCGGCGACTGGTTCGAGGACGTGGACTGGAGCCGCACTCAGGCCTACGCCATGGGCCTGACGGGCCTGTTCCTCAACCTCAAGGGCCGCGAGTCCCAGGGCATCGTGGCGCCGGGCGAGGAGGCGCATGCGCTCAAGGCCCGGATCGTGGAGCGACTCCAGGCCCTGGTGGACCCCGCCGACGGCACCCACGCCGTCCGCCGGGCATTCGACGCGGAACTCGCCTACGACGGCCCCTACCGCGGTGAGGCGCCCGACGTGCTCGTGGGCTGGGAGGGCGGGTACCGTCACTCGTGGGAGTGCGCCACGGGCGCCACCACGGAGGCGGTGTTCACCGACAACACGCGCTCCTGGTCGGGCGACCACTGCGTGGACCCGGCCGTCGTCCCCGGCGTGCTCTTCTCCAACCGGCCCCTCACCACCGAGGAGCCGCGCCTCTTGGACGTGGCCGCGTCCGTGCTGCGCATGTTCGGCCAGCCGGTCCCCAAACACATGCTCGGCCGGTCCTTCTTCCCTGAAGACGGCCAGGAGGGGTCGGTGCGCGGCCTCTTCGACGGTGCGCGCCTGGACCAGGCGGGGCGGGGCGCGCGCGTCCGTCTGGAGGGGTCACCGTGACCCACGCGCTCGCCGGGCTCCTCCTCCTCGCGGGCTGTGCGGCCGAACCGCCCGACCGGCCCGGCGTCTTCGTGCTGGGCGTGGACGGCATGGACGTCACCGTCCTCCGCCGGCTCATCGCCGAGGGGCGCATGCCCGCCTTCTCGGCGCTCGCCGCCGACGGCGCCTTCCAGCCTCTCGGCACCTCCACCCCGCCCCAGAGCCCGGTCGCGTGGTCCACGTTCATCACCGGCACGAATCCCGGCGGGCACGGCATCTTCGACTTCCTCGGCCGGGACCTCTCCAACGGCCACCCGATCACCACCACCTCCCCGCTCCCGGATCCCGACGACGTCCCCTCGGCGCTCCACCTGGGCGGCTGGGTGCTGCCGCTCGGCGGCGCCACGCTCGAGCCCAACCGCAGCGGCGTCGCTTTCTGGGACGTGCTGGCCGAGGCGGGGGTGGACACCGAACTGTACCGGATCCCGGCGAACTACCCCCCCACGCCGTCCGAGGCGAAGGTGCTCTCGGGCATGGAGGTCCCGGACCTGCGCGGTGGCTACGGCGTGTACAGCTGGATCACCGACGAGCGGCCTCCCCAGGCGGACCACATGAAGGGCGATCTCCAGGTGGTCACCGTGCAGGACACCGACCTCGACGGGGTCCCCGACACGGTGGTGACCACCCTCAAGGGCGCCCCGGACGTCTTCCACCTCGAGCCCGGAGCCCTGCCGGGCCCCGACGACCACCTCCGCTCCCGCGTCACGTTCACGCTCGACCCCGAGGAGGACGTGATGTGGATCCGCACGGACCGGGCGGACGCCGTCGTCCGGGAGGGGGAGTGGAGCCCGTGGATGGAGCTGACGTTCGAGGGGCTCCCGCTGGGTCTCGCCGACTTCTCGGGCGGGGTCCGCTTCTACGCGAAGGAGATCCGGCCCGCCTTCCGGGTCTACGCCTCGCCCGTCAACCTCTGGGCGGCCGACCCCGCCCAGACCTTCAGCACGCCCGACGACGGCTTCGCCCGGGAGGTGGCCGCGCGGATCGGCCCCTACTACACGCAGGGCATGCCGGAGGACGTCAACACCGTCCGGGACGGTACGCTCACCGACGAGGAGTACCTCTCCCAGGTGGCGCTCGTGCAGGCGGAGACCGAGGCCATGCTGGACATGGCCCTCGAGCGCTTCGGACCGGGCGACTTCTCGTTCGTGTACATGTCGGATCTCGACCTCCAGTCCCACATGCTCTGGCGCTACGGCGACCCGAAGCACCCGGACGCCCCGCCCCATCCGGCCCGTCCGCCCGACGCGGAGCGGCTCGCCGGGATCATCGAGCGCTACTACGTCCACGTGGACGACGTGCTCGGAGGCCTGCGCACCCGCCTCCCCGACGACGCCCTCCTCGTGGTCATGAGCGACCACGGGTTCGAGTCCCAGACCTGGAACGCGCACCTGAACGCCTGGCTGCGCGACCAGGGCTGGCTCGTGCTCCGGGAAGGGAAGCGCACGGGCCAGATCGCCGCGGACGACGTCGACTGGGCCCGAACCCAGGCGTTCAACATCGGGTTCAACGGGATCTACCTCAACCTCCGGGGACGGGAGGCCCACGGCGTGGTACCGCCCGACCAGGCGCCCGCGCTGGCCCGGGAGATCGCCGAGCGGCTGGAGGCCTGGATCGAGCCGGGGACCGGCGCGCACGTCGTGCGTCGCGCCCACCTCGCGTCCGAGGTCTACAGCGGGCCGCGGCTGCCGGAAGCCCCCGACGTCGTCGTGGGCTTCGACCGGGAGTTTGCCAACTCCGACGAGTCCACGCTCGGCGAGGTGACCGAGGCCGAACTGGAGCCCAACACCACGCCGTGGGGTGGCAACCACCTCATGGATCCGGAGGTCGTCCCGGGAGTGCTCCTCCTCGATCACCCCATTGGCGGCGAGGGCTACGACCTCAGCGACCTCGCCCCCACCTTCCTCGCCTGGTACGGCATCCCGGTCCCGTCCGAGATGACCGGCCGGGCGATCCCCGTGCAGTGACCGGAGGGTCCATGCTGTTCGGCAAGACCACCAGCGTGAGGATCGAGAAGGACGTGTTCGAGCGCCTCAAGCACGTCGCCGACATCGCCGGCTACGCCAGCGTGGAGGAGTTCGTCGCCCACGTCCTCGAACGGGAGCTCAAGCAGTTCGAGGGCACCGACGGCGACGACGCCATCCGCGAGAAGCTGCGCGGCCTCGGCTACATCTCCTAGCCCGCGGGTCCGGATGCTCCTGTTCAACCGCATCTCCAGCGCCGTCTTCGGCACGATCCTGGCCCCGTTCGGGGACGGGCTCCCCTGGTTCGACCTGGTGCTCTGGCCGGTCCTGGCCGGCGTCCTCGCGCTCGTCGTCTACAAGTACACGAGCCCCCAGAAGGCCATCGCCGCCACCCGGAACCGGATCAAGATGCACCTCTTGGAGATCCGGCTCTTCTCGCACGACGTGCCCATCGTGCTGGGCGCCACCGTTCGCAACCTGGCCCACGTCGCCGCCTACGGCGCCCTCAACCTGGTCCCCATGGCCGTGATGGTGGTGCCCTTCGTGGCGCTCCTCGCGCAGATCGAGGCCCGCTACGCCTTCGATCCGCTCCCGGTGGGCCGGGTGGAGCTGCTGCGGCTCGAGCTCGACCCCGCCCGCGCGCCGGGGCCCGCCACCGCGGTCCGGCTCGACCTGCCGCCCGGGCTCGTGCTCGAGGCCCCGCCCGTGCGCACGCCCGAGGGCCAGGTGATCTGGCGGATCCGGGCCGAGGCCGAGGGCGACCACGTCCTGCGGATCACCGTGGGCGACGAGGTGGTGGAGAAGGGGGTGGCGGTGGGAGGCCCCCCACGGCCCGTGCCCGTGATGCGGACGAAGACCTGGGAGGCACTCCTCTACCCGGGCGAAGCCGGCCTGCCGGCCTCGAGCGCGGTGCGGACCGTGCAACTGGACTACCCCGAGCGCGAGATCCCCTACCTCCCCGACGGGGAGCTGGGGATCCTGGCCTGGTTCTTCGGCGTCTCCCTCGTGGCCGGTTACGCCTTGAAGGATGTGTTCGGCGTCGTCCTCTGACGCGGCCGCCCGCCGCGCGGAGGAACGTCCGACCCCGGAGGGCGTGCGATGGCGGGTATCGTCCAGAAGTACCTGAGGAAGCGGAAGTACGGCCCGGAGATCATCGTGGTGTCCGGCCTGCCCCGATCGGGCACCTCCATGATGATGAAGATGCTCGACGCGGCCGGCCTGCCCATCCTGACCGACGCGGTCCGGCAGGCCGACGACGACAACCCCAAGGGCTACTTCGAGTACGAGCGGGTCAAGGACCTCGAGAAGGAGGCCGACAAGTCCTGGGTCCGCAAGGCCCGGGGGAAGGTGCTCAAGGTCATCTCGTTCCTGCTCAAGGACCTCCCTCCCGACAACTTCTACCGGGTCGTGTTCCTGCGCCGCGACATCGACGAGGTCGTGGCCTCCCAGAACAAGATGATCCGCAACCGCGGCGAGGAGAACCGGGTCGAGGACGAGGAGGCGAAGCGCCTCTTCCAGCGCCATCTCCTCCAGGTCAGGATGATGGTGTCCCGGAGCCCCAATTTCGAGATGCTCGAGGTCGACCACCGGGAGGCCATCGAGAACGCCCGCGCCGTGGCGGAGCAGGTCGCCGCCTTCCTCGGGGGCGGGCTCGACGCGGACCGGATGGCGGCGGCGGTGGACCGGAGCCTGTACCGCAACCGCAAGGAGGACCTCGCGACGGCGAAGTCCCCATAGCTCCCCGAAGCCGGAGAGGGCCGATGGTTCGAGCGGTCTTCACAGAGGAAGGCGAGCGGATCGGAACGGTGGGTCAGGGATCCCTGGGAGGCAAGGCCCGGGGTCTCGTCGAAGTCGCGGGGATGCTGGCCGAACGATTCCCGCCGGGGCGGTTCCCGGGGGTCACCGTCGAGATCCCCCGGATGGTGGTGCTGGCCACGTCGTTCTTCGATGCGTTCATGGACGAGAACCGGCTGTGGGCGCTGGACCTGGCCGACCTTCCCGACGATCGCATCGCGCACGCCTTCGTCCGGGCCGAGATCCCGGCCCGGTTCGTGGGCGATCTGCGGGGCATCGCGCAGGTGGCCCGCGCACCGCTGGCGGTGCGCTCCTCGAGTCTCCTCGAGGATGCCCTCGAACACCCGCTCGCCGGCGTCTACGCCACCAAGATGACCCCCAACCACCAGCCCGACGCCGACACGCGGTTCCGCCGGCTGGCCGAGGCGGTCAAGTTCGTGATCGCCTCCACCTTCTTCGCCGACGCGCGGAGGTACCGGGCCTCCCTGCCCGGTCCCCTGCCCGACGAGAAGATGGCGGTGATCGTCCAGGAGGTGGTGGGCGAGCGCCGCAACGACCGTTTCTACCCGACGATCTCGGGCGTGGGCCGATCCTGGAACTTCTACCCCTCCGGCCACGCCCGGCCCGAGGACGGCGTGCTCGATCTCGCGCTCGGGCTCGGCAAGACGATCGTGGACGGCGGCCGGGCCTGGTCGGTGTGCCCCGCGTGGCCCCGCACCCCCCCGCCCTGGAAGACGATGGGCGAACTCGTCAAGAACACCCAGATCCGGTTCTGGGCCGTGCACATGGGCCGCTCGCCGGCCCACGATCCCCTGCGCGAGACGGAGTGGCTCGTGCAGGCCGACCTGTCCGACGCCGACTACGACAACACCCTCAAGTTCGTGGCCTCCACCTGGGATCCCGAGCGGGATCGGCTCATCCCCACCGTGGCGATTCCGGGGGCCCGGGTGATCGACTTCGCCCCCATCCTCCAGCTCGGGGAGACGCCGCTCGTGGAGGTCGCGCGCGAGGTCCTCGAGGCGTGCCGGATGCACGCCGGTTCCGCCGTCGAGGTGGAGTTCGCGGCGGTGCTGGACCGCCGGGAGGGTGTGCCGCTGCGCGTGGGGTTCCTCCAGGTCCGGCCCATGGCCGTGGCCCGTGAGCCGGTGGAGGTGTCCGAGGCCACGATGGCCGGACCGGACGTGCTCCTCGCCTCCTCACGCGCCCTCGGCAACGGCATCCGCGAGGATATCCACGACGTCGTCTGGCTCGACCCCGACACCTTCGACCGCCACCGCACCGGCGAGGTGGCCCGCGAGATCCAGGAGGTCAACGCCACGCTCGTGGCCGAGGGGCGCCCCTACCTGCTTCTCGGCTTCGGGCGGTGGGGCACCACCGATCCCTGGTATGGCGTGCCCGTGGACTGGAGCCAGATCGCGGGCGCCCGAGTCCTCGTGGAGGCGGCGCTGCCCGATGGCGACGCCGACCTCTCGCAGGGCTCCCACTTCTTCCACAACGTGACGGCGTTCCGGGTGATGTACCTGTCGGTCCGGCGGGGCGAGCGGATCGACTGGGCCTGGCTCGCCGCCCAGACCGAGGTGGGCCGGGGCCGCGTCGTGCGGCACGTCCGATGCGCCCGCCCCCTCCTGGTCCGGGTCGATGGCCGCACCGGCCGCGGAGTCGTGATCCATGGTGGATGAAGCCCTCCACAAGTTGCCCAACGACATCTTCGCCAACCTCCAGGAGCGGGCCAAGGAGCTGGCCTGCCTCTACCGGGTGGAGGAGGTCCTGAGGGACCTCGAGTGCCCCCTCGAGGACGCGTGCCGTGCCCTCGTGGAGGCCATCCCGCCAGGCTGGCGCCTTCCCGACGTGTGCGAGGCGCGCATCCAGATCGGCGACATCGCCTACGACTCCACGGGGTTCGTGGAGAGCCCCTGGGGCCAGTGCGTCGACATCGTCGTGCAAGACGAGCGGGTCGGGAAGATCTGCATCCACTACCGGGAGCCGGTTCCCCCCACCACCACCGGGTGGTTCCTCACCGAGGAGGGGAAGCTCCTCGAGACCATCGCCGACCGGCTGGGCCACTACCTCCTGCACCGACGGCTCAAGGCGACCTTCGCCGCCCGGGCGTCCGTGGAGGGCATGAGCGAGTGGGAGGTGGCCCTCGACCTGCTGCGCATGACCAACCCCAAGCTCGCGGACCGCGTGGCCCGGCGCATGATGAACGCGCTCTGCATGGCGGGTGTGGACGAGGCCCGCCTGCTGCTCCAGCGGCTCACCGAGGATCAGCGCGCCGGGGCCACCAACGGGGAGGCCAACCAGCCCCGCCAGAAGACCACCCGCGAGAACATGGACCGCCTCCACCGCGAGACGTTCCACCTCGCCTCCCAGCACCTCGGCGAGGACGAGGTGCTCGCCCGCGTCCGGAAGTGGATCCTGGAGGATCGCTCCTCGTACCTCGTGAAGCCGCTCATGAACGAGCACGCCACCCTCGACGAGGTGGCCCACGCCATGACCGTCTTCCGGACCGCCCTTCCGGAGGTGGGTGGCGTACCGCCCGCCATGGACGTGGGCGTGCGCACCGCCCTCGTGCGCCGCTTCTTCACGGAGAGCCTGGACCACATCAACGTGGCCAAGCAGTACGTCCGGGTCGAGGACTTCTTCGGCCTCATCGAGCACGTGATGTACCCGCCGGGCAGCCACGGCAAGCTCGGCGGCAAGAGCGCCGGCCTCTTCCTGGCCGACCACATCCTCCAGCGCCGCAAGGCCCAGGTACCGGAGCTCGGGACCATCCGGACCCCGCGCTCCTGGTACGTCACCGCCGACGGGATCCTCCACTTCCTGCTCTACAACGACCTCGAGGAGGTCTACGAGCAGAAGTACAAGGACGTGGAGGAGGTGCGCCAGGAGTACCCGCACATCGTGCAGGTCTTCAAGAACAACTACTTCCCGCCGGAGTTCGGGAAGAGCCTCTCCATCGCGCTCGACGACTTCGGCGACGTCCCGCTCGTGGTCCGGTCGTCCTCCCTCCTCGAGGATCGCGTGGGCAGCGCGTTCTCGGGCAAGTACCGGAGCCTCTTCCTGGCCAACCAGGGCACTCGCAAGGAGCGGCTCGACGCGCTCCAGGACGCCATCGCCGAGGTCTACGCCTCCACGTTCGGGCCCGACCCCATCGAGTACCGCGCCGAGCGCGGGCTGCTGGACTTCAACGAGGAGATGGGCATCCTCATCCAGGAGGTCGTGGGCCGGCGGGTGGGCCGGTACTGGCTCCCCTCCTTCGCCGGCGTGGCGTTCTCCAACAACGAGTTCCGCTGGTCGCCCCGCATCGCCCGCGAGGACGGCCTCCTTCGCATGGTGCCCGGCCTCGGCACCCGCGCCGTGGACCGCGTCCCCGACGACTACCCCATCCTCGTCGCGCCCTCCAAGCCCAACCTGCGCGTCAACGTGAGCCTCGACGAGACGGTCCGATACTCGCCCAAGAAGCTGGATGTCATCAACCTCGAGACCAACCGGTTCGAGACCCACGACGTGCGCGACCTCCTGAGAGAGGTGGGCGGCGACTACCCGGGCTCCCAGCGGGTCTTCTCGGCTGTCAAGGAGGGGATGCTGCAGCGCGTCCACCCGCTCTCCACCGACTGGAGCGCGGACGACCTCGTGGTCAGCTTCGACACGCTCATCCAGAGCACCCCGTTCGTGCGCCAGGTGGACGCCATCCTCAAGACCCTCCAGGAGGCCCTCGGTACCCCGGTCGACATCGAGTTCGCCTCGGACGGCGCGGATTTCTACCTCCTGCAGTGCCGGCCCCAGAGCCGATCCCACGGCGACGAGCCGGTCGAGATCCCCGAGCACGTGGCTGAGAATCGCGTCCTCTTCTCGGCCAACCGGTACGTCTCGAACGGCCGCGTCCCCGACATCACGCACGTCGTCTACGTGGATCCCGATCGGTACGCCGGCGTGCAGGACCGCACGGACCTGTTGAGCATCGGGCGGGCGGTGGGCCGCCTGAACAACCTCCTGCCCAAGCGACAGTTCATCCTGATGGGCCCCGGCCGGTGGGGTAGCCGCGGCGACGTCCAACTGGGCGTGCAGGTCACCTACTCGGACATCAACAACACCGCGATGCTCATCGAGATCGCCCGGGCGAAGGGCAACTACGTGCCGGACCTCTCGTTCGGCACCCACTTCTTCCAGGACCTGGTGGAGGCGTCCATCCGGTACCTGCCGCTCTACCCGGACGACTCCAAGTCGGTGTTCAACAGCGAGTTCCTGCTGTCGGCCCCCAACATCCTCGAGAGCATCCTGCCCGAGTACGCCCACCTCTCGGACATCCTGAGGGTGATCGACGTGCCCGCGGCCGCGCACGGGCGGGTGCTCAAGGTCTTCATGAACGCCGATCGTGACCGGGCCCTGGCGCTCTTCGCGGACTCGGACCAGCCGGTCACCGTCACCGGACTCGCTCGCGAGCACGTGCCCAACCGCGCCGACGACCATTGGCGGTGGCGGCAGCGCATGGCCGAGCAGATCGCCGCCGAGACCGATCCCCTGCGGTTCGGCGTGGTGGCCATGTACATCATCGGCAGCACCAAGAACGCCACCGCCGGGCCCGCCAGCGACGTGGATTTCCTCATCCACACGCGGGGGACCCGGGACCAGCGCACGGCGCTCGAGCACTGGCTCGAGGGCTGGAGCCTGTGCCTCGCGGAGATGAACTACCTGCGGACCGGCTTCCGCTCCCGCGGTCTCCTCGACGTCCACTTCGTCACCGACGAGGACATCGCGAAGCGCACCTCATTCGCCGTCAAGATCGGCGCCGTCACCGACGCCGCGCGGCCGCTCGCGGTCGGGCGAGCCCACGCGACGGACTGAGGCCCGTCCCCGGCAGCGAATCGCCGGGCGAGTCGGATGCGCCCAGGGGCGGATCAGACCCAGCCGCGGTCCTTGCTCGCCTGGGCCACCCGGCTGATGGAGATGACGTAGGCGGCGTCGCGCATGTAGAGCTTCTTGCGGCGCGCGAGGTCGCTCACGGCCAGGAAGGCGGCCGTCATCTTCTGGTCGAGCCGGCCGAGCACCTCGTCCTTCTCCCAGAAGTAGTTCATGTTGCACTGGACCTGCTCGAAGTAGGAGCAGGTCACGCCGCCGGCGTTGGCCAGGAAGTCGGGGATGACGAAGATTTCACGCTCCTTCATGAACGCGTCGGCCTCGGGGGTGGTGGGGCCGTTCGCGCCCTCGGCCATGATCCGGACCTTGGGGCTGATTTGCTTCACGGTGTCGCCGTTGACCTGGTTCTCGAGGGCGGCCGGGATGAGGATGTCGGCGTCCTGGGCGATCCAGGCCTCGCCCGGCAGCACCTCGTAGCCGAGGGCCTTGGCCTTGACCTTGTCGATGCCGCCGAAGCGGTCCGTGACCTCGCGGAGCTCCTCCATGCGGACGCCCGAGGCCTTGCGGAAGGTGTAGGAGGTCTGGTCGGCCTGGTCCCAGGAGGACACGCAGATCACCTTGCCACCGAGGCGCTGGTAGAGCTCGACCGCGTATTGGGAGACGTTGCCGAAGCCCTGGATCGCCGCGGTGGTGTCCTCGGGGCGGATGCCGTGCTCCTTGAGCGCCTCGCGCAGCGTGTAGACCAGACCGTACCCGGTGGCCTCGGTGCGGCCGAGCGAGCCGCCCATGCCGACCGGCTTGCCGGTGATGAAGCCGGGGTACTTCTTGCCGTGGATCGCCTCGTACTCGTCGAGCATCCAGAGCATGTGCTGGGGGTTGGTCATGACGTCGGGGGCGGGCACGTCCTCGAGCGGGCCGACGTTCTTGGCCATCTGGCGGATCCAGCCCCGGCAGAGCCGCTCCTGCTCGCGCTGGGAGAGGTTGTGCGGGTCGCAGATGACGCCGCCCTTGCCACCGCCGAGGGGGATGTCCACCACCGCGCACTTCCAGGTCATCCACATGGCCAGGGCGCGCACGGTGTCGGCGGTCTCCTGGGGGTGGAACCGGATGCCGCCCTTGCAGGGGCCGCGGGCGTCGTTGTGCTGCACCCGGAAGCCACGGAACACCTTGACGGTGCCGTCGTCCATCCGGACCGGGATGAGGAAGTGGAACTCGCGCATGGGGGACCGGAGGAGGTCCCGGGTGGGGGCGTCGAGGTCGAGCAGGTCGGCGACCTGGTCGAACTGGTGCTGGGCCATCGCGAAGGGGTTGAACGACTTGGTCTCCATGGTCCACGCTCCGTATACAGGGGGACGTATGGGATAGTGCTACGAGAAGGCCGGGAACCGTCCCGGCGCCGAGCCACCCTCATTAGCACGTCCTGGCGGACGGTCCAGCCGCTCGGCCAGGACCCGACCGCGTCTTGACCCGGGTCACGCCTCCCGGCGGCGTCCCAGGACAAGGAGCGCCCCGACCGCCGCGAGGAGCGAGAGCCCGTGGCGGCCGGGCCGACCGGCGCATCCCGAGCACGCATCTCCGGCCTCGCGGATCTCGAGGGCGAGAGGGATGTCCAGGGGCTCGCCCCCGTCGCCGGACGCGAGCGTGAGGGTGGCCTCGTGGACGCCGGCCTCGAGGCCGGCGGGATCGAGGGTGACGTGGAGCACGGTCGGTGCGTCGGTCACCCTGCCTCCCGTCGGCCTGAGCCTGGCCCAGGGCACGTCCACCGTGGCCTCGAAGACCAGCGTGCCGCTCCCACAGTTGGTGATCACCACGGGCACGGCGATCCGGTCGCCGTCGAGGTCGGCCGCCTCGTCGATCGCGGAGGGCTCGGCGCAGGCGACGGCCGGGTCGCCAACCTCGAGCGACACAGGCACCACGAGGGGGCCGTTCGTGGCGCCCGGTGCGTCGAGGACGACGCTGCCCACGGCGAGCCCACCGGGCGCCGCGTTTGGATGGAGGGTCACGTCGATCCCGACGGGATCCGCCCCGACCTCCACGGATGCCGGATCGAGGGTGATCCAGGCGGCGTCGGTGGTGGCCTCCACCCGGACCGCGGGGGTACCCGTGCTGGTGATCGCGAGGCCGAGCGTGATCGGGGTGGCACCGTCGGCTACGGCCTCGAGGGCCGGTGGGTCCGCGCCGAGGGTGGGGTAGCCCGTGCGCAGCGTGGGGTCGCCCACCTGGACGAGCCCGTAGTACCACCAGACGTCGTCGATGGTGTAGGGCGCCACCGAGGCCCACCAGCGCACGAACGCGGTTCCGAAGGCCTCGCCCTGGCCGAGCGGCTGGTAGTACCCGGTCCGCTCGAGCATGGAGCCCGTCTTGGTGCTGCCCAGGGCGAGCAGGCCGCCCTCCGTCTGGAGGGCGTACACGCCCGCCATGTAGACGTAGTCCGTGAAGTTCGCGTTGGAGCAGGCGAACAGGTCGTAGAACAGGGCGTCGGCGTCGCTCGGGACGCCATCCCAGTAGAGGAGGTCGTACACCCCGTCGTACACGAAGTAATGGGCCTCCGGGCTCGAGTGCACGAAGACGGCGATGGTGTCCCAGGTCTGGGTCAGCCGGGGCAGGTAGTCCGCCACCCGGGTGTCCGTGAGGTCGCGCTCGAGGGTGACCTCCTCGAACCCCAGCGCGACCTCGCCCGCGAACTCCCGGGCCCAGGGGACCCAGTCGTCGTCCACGTAGACCAGGCCCTCGCCGCCGGGCAGGATCGCACCGGTCCGGAAGGCGTGGTTCCGCGCGAAGTAGGCCTCGAGGATCTCGACGGGGTCGCCCATGGTGGGGGTGACCACCATGCGGCCCACCCAGATCTCGGGCTCGACATCGCCGGTGCCGCCGGTGTGCAGGTCGGCGATGCCGTTGCCGTCCTGGTCGATCCAGTCACCGTCGAGATCCATGTACCGGAGGTCGCAGGGGAAGACCGCGTATCCGTAGGCATGGTAGTCGTTCTCGACCTCGAACCAGGCCACGGGCAGGTCGCCCACGAGGAGGGCGCCCTCGAGGCCGCCTGCGTACAGCTCCCGGAGGTGGGCCTTGAGCTCGTCTGCCGTGCCGCCCGCCGCGCTCTCGAGCAGGACCTCCCAGCCGTCGCGGGCGAGGTCGGCCGCCCAGGTCGCGAGCTCCTCCTCGAGGTCCGGGTAGAGGGACGCCTCCACGATGGCCACCATCCGCGGAGCGGGCTCCCCGCCGGCGGCCGGGGCGGGAGGGCCGCTCCGCCGCCGGACCTCGAGGGGGCCGCCGAGGCCGGTGCGGGCCTCCCACTCCTCGGGGAGGACCTGGACCGGATCGAACGCCTCGGGCCAGCGCGTGACGGGGATCGCCGCGCGGTCGTAGGCCCCAGCGGGGACCGCGGCGAGCAGGGCGACGAGGAGGGACGGGTGCATGGACGGACCGCTACTCGATGAACTGCCCCGGGTCGGTGATGTACTCGTCCACGGAGAGCACGGTCCCGTCGGGGCCGATGTGGGCCGTGCTGGGGATCCCGAAGTCCTTCTCGAAGGTGAAGTACAGCCCGGTGGGGTACCGCTGGTACCCGCTCGGGACCTGGAGCACCGGGACCGTGGTCATGTCGTAGGCTTCAGCCCAGTCCATCAGCTCGTCCACCTCGGGGATGTCGCCGTTGTTGTCCTGGATCATGAGCTGCATGGCCTGGAAGCCCTGGGCAGCGTACTCGTCCTGCGTGTTCTGGACCTGACCGGCCTCAGTGTTGCAGGCCGGTCACCAGAAGGCCGAGAACGTGATCATGACGTACCGGCCGCAGAACGAGTAGAGGCTGACCTCCTCGCCGTGCTGGTCGGTCATCGTGAAGTTGTAGACCACGTCGCCCGGCTGGTAGACCTCCCATTCGTACAGGGTACCGTGGAGGTTCACGCTGGTGGAGCCGGTGGGCCCCGTGGGATCCAGGACGCCGTCCTCGCAGTTCCCGACGTTGTAGCCGCCGGTGTAGACGTGGCTCCAGATCCAGAGCGGGTCGGTGCCGGCCTGGACCTCGTCGTAGTCGGAGAAGCCGTCACCGTCGGTATCCACCAGGAGGGGATCCGTGCCGAGGGCGGCCTCCTCGTCGTCGAAGAGGCCGTCGCCGTCGGTGTCCACCTGGGGCTCGCCCTCGGTGTCGTCGGTGCCGGCGGTGTCGTCGCCCTCGCTGCAGCCGGCGATCAGGCCGGCGGACAGGAGGGTGATGGGGATGAGCGGATGCAAGGTGCCTCCTACCGGATGGGGAGATGGATCGGCGGTAGGTTACACGACGCGGACTCCGCCGACCATCGCCGCGTTGTACGGAGGATGCAAAACGTGGAGACGGCAGCCCGGCGCGGGCCCGACGAGGTCGCGATACGGTGAGGGAGTCGCCGGCTGCTCGGAGGGCTCCTGGCCGCTCCACCCCAATCCCTCGCCCCACCCCGACGCGCGCTCCGGCGCCGCCTCCAGTTGGCGGGCGTCCTGCTGGCGGCGTGGCTCCTCGTGGGCCCCGTGGAGGCCGCCTCGTGGGATCCGGCCTGGGACTGGTCCAGCCTCGAGACCGAGCACTGGCGGATCACCTTCCACCAGGGCGAGGAGGCCCTCGCGGTCGAGGTGGCCGGGATGGTCGACCCGCTCTGGGAACGGGTCACCGCCTCCCTCGGCACCCGGCCGCCGCGCAAGGTGGAACTGGTTCTCGTGGATCCCACCGACGACGCCAACGGCTACGCCACCCGCCTGCCCGTCAACACCATCGTCATGTTCGTCACCCTGCCGGGCGACGAGGGCACGCTCAGCCTCTACCGCGACTGGAACGAGGCCATCCTCACGCACGAGCTGACCCACATCGTGCACCTCGACACGGTCGAGGGCGCCCCGCGGATCGTGGCGCTGGTCCTCGGTCGCCTCATCTCGGTGAACCACGTCTCGCCCCGCTGGCTCATCGAGGGGCTGGCCACCTGGAACGAGACCGAGCTCACGCCGTTCGGCCGGGGTCGAGCCCCGTACGTGGACATGATCAAGCGGATGGAGGTGCTGGAGGTCGGGGTGCCGCGCCTCGGCAACCTCGACGGCTGGCAGTCCGATCCGCCCTACGGCAACCTGGCCTACCTGTTCGGCGAGGACTTCCTCCGGTTCGTGGTCGACACCACCGGCCCCGACCGGCTGCGGGCGTGGGTCCACACCTACGGTCGCTGGCCCCTGCCGTACGTGCTGCCCGCCCGCCGGGTGTTCGGCCGCACCTGGACCGCGCTCCACCGGGACTGGAAGCGGGCCATCACGGCGCGCTACGCGGCCCGGGCCGCCGAGATCGCCGCCGAGGGCACGACCGGGGGCCGCCTCCTCTCCGACGGCGAGGACAACTGCGGGGCGCCCGCCTTCTCCCCCGACGGCACGATGCTCGTCTGGGGCTGCACCGACAAGGGCCGGGGCGCCTCCACCATGCTCGCCGCGGCCGACGGCTCCGATCCCCGCGAGGTGATCGACGACGTCAACTCCCGCGTGTACGCCTGGCGGGCCGACTCCCGCGCCTTCGCCTACAGCGTGAACCGCAACGACATCCTGTGGCACGACGGCCTGGACGTCCGCCTCTACCACCTCGACGAGGACCGGGTGGAGGCCCTCACCGACGGGGCCCGGGCCCGGGATCCTGCCTTCTCCCCCGACGGCCGCGACCTGCTCCTGGTCACCAACCACGTCCAGGAGACCCGCCTCACCCGGCTCGGGGTGGACCGCCGCCTCGTGGACGTGGACGCCCCGGGCGGCCACGCCCAGCACGCCAAGCCCGCCTTCTCCCCCGACGGCCGCCTGGTGGCGGTCTCGGTCTGGCGGGACGGATCCCGCGATCTGTGGGTGTACCGCTCCGACGGCACCCCCCTCGCCCGCCTCACCCGGGACGACGCCGTGGACCGGGATCCCGCCTGGAGCCCGGACGGACGCACCCTGTTCTTCTCCTCGGACCGCACCGGGATCTTCAACGTCTACGCGGCGGATCTCGCCGACGGCCGCCTGTGGCGGGTCACCAACGTGCTCGGAGGGGCCTTCGATCCGGCCATCCGGCCCGACGGCGGGGCCATGGCCTGGGCCGACTACCACGCCCACGGGTCGGACATCCGCCTCACCCCCCTCGATCGGGCCACGTGGAAGGAGGCCGGCACCCTCGACACGCGCGGCGTCCTGGAGGCGCTCGAGGCCGGCCCGGCACCCGGGTCGGACGCCCCTCCCGCGGCGGCCGGGCCCGTCGAGGCCGCCTCCCCCACGCCGGTCGTCCCGGGCGCCCACCCCTACCGGCCGCTCCCCACCCTCCTGCCGCCCCGCTACGTCATGCCCTCCCTCTACGTCACGGAGGTGGGCGCCCTCGCCGTCCTGTCCACCGGGGGCCAGGACCTGCTCGAGTGGTTCCGGTACGGCGGCTACGTCACCTTCCGCACCGACAACCGGTTCGTGGGCGGGGGGGGCTCGGTCACGCTGAACCGGTGGCGCCCGGTGCTCACCGCGGGCGCCTACGTCCACACCATCCGCTACGGCCGCATCTGGGTGGAGACCCCGCCGCCGCCCGAGGGGGGCGCCACCATCCCGGGCATCGAGCGGGGCGACGACGACTACTACGATCGCCGGATCCGGTGGTACGCCCAGGCCGGGTACCCGCTCACGCCGCGCCAGGTCGTGGCCCTCACGGTGGACGGCGAGGTCCGCGACAGCCTCTACGACCTGCCCACCGACGTGTTCCTGGGCACGCTGCCCGCCCGCGGCTATCTCTCCTCGATCGCGCTCGGGTGGCGGTTCAGCCGGGCCCGCTCGTACCCCTGGTCGATCTCGCCCGAGAAGGGGCGCCAGGTCACGGCCACCGCGCAGGTCACGTCGTCCCGGCTGGGTTCCTACGTCCTCGACGACGAGGGCCTTCCCGCACCCTTCGACCAGGTCCAGCTCACCTCCGAGTGGCGGGAGTACGCCTCCCTGCCCTGGGCGGGCGGCCACGTGCTCGCGCTCCGTGCGGCCGCGGGCGTGTCCCTCGGCGACGGCCTCCGCTACGGCTCCTTCCGGCTGGGCGGCTCCTACGGCGAGGGCTCGATCTACGCCCTGCCCGACGAGTATCGCGCCATGCGCGGCTTCCCCGTGGCCTCGGTGTACGGCGACTGGTACTACCTCGGCGGCGCCGAGTACCGGCTCCCGATCTGGCGGATCGACCGGGGGCTCGGCACCCTGCCCTTCTTCCTCCGCACGCTGCACGCCGCCCTCCTGTGCGACGCGGGCAACGCCTTCGCCGAGTTCCCCGCCTCGGGTGGCGAGGCCGCCGACCTCCTCGCCGCCACCCGCGTGGGCCTCGGGGTGGAGGCCCGCCTCGGCATGGTGATCGGGTGGGGCATCGGGCTCACCGGGCGCCTGGGCTACGCGTTCGGGGCGACGGGGGAGAGCGCCATCCCGGCGGGCTCCCTCGACGGCTTCTACCTGCAGCTCGGAAGCTCCTTCTGATGGGCGCCGTCCGGGTCGCCGTCCCGCTGGTGCTCGCCGCGGGCCTGGCCGCCGGGCGCGTCGCTGCCGAGGTGGCGTCGCCCGCCACCCTAG
>JBFYZZ010000150.1:0-3572 GCA_041309225.1 Deltaproteobacteria bacterium
GCACCGAAGGCCACAGGGGCGGTGCGGGTCGTCTCGATGTCAGCCGCGGAGAGCAGAGGGCCGATCAGCGCCGTGTTGATGAAGGCTGGGGTCAGAGCACCAGCGGCACGCAGCGTCGCGCCCAGGGGAGTCTCGACGATGCCCTGGCCTTGGACTCGTTGGGTCAGGACGTTCCGCAGGGCGGACTTGGCTTCCGGCGGGGCGTCGGTCTGCTCAAGAGCGAAGGCAAGCGCGTCAGTCTCGCTCATGACTGGCTGTCGGGCGAAGGCTTCGGTGAAGCCCTCCAAGGCGGTCGGCTCGCGAAGTTCACCCGTGGTCGGGTCGCGGTACTTCATGCCCACGCTGACAGGATCGGCCAGCGGGACTTGGAACTCGCCCGCTTCCTGCATCCGAGTAGGACGCAGGATGGGGAGCAACGGGGTCGGGCCTTCCTCGACCACACCTCCGGCACTGACGGTGCGGGCACGCCGTTCCCGTTCCTGTTGGCGCTCCTGCTCGATGAGGGCAGCCGTCTCACTGACGGGCAGCCCCCGGCGCGCGGACAGCTCTTCTGCTCGCTGCCCGGCGATCTCGTTGACATCGAGGGCCTGGCCTGCAGAACCCGGCGCAGGGATCAAGGCCAGGTCGAGCTCGGCCGAAGCCACAGGCACCGGGGGCCGGGCGGGGGCGTCAGTCTCACGGGCGGTGATGTTCGCCTTGGAAGCGGCTTCACGACCCTTGACCAGGGCCTCTCGTCCTGCGGTGTCACGGGCTTCGTTCTCCGCGATCCGCTGCTCACGCGCACGCATGGCGGCGATCTGCTTCTCGACGAGAACCGCCTTGTCCACTTCGCCCGCCTCGCGCAGGGCCGTCGCCCGCCCGGTCAAGGACTCCACGGTCGCTGTGGGGCGCTCAGCGGGCACAGGACCGCCACCCAAGGTCAAGCCGGCCAACGGGTCGGGCGCGGCACGGCGTGGACGCAGCTGTGAAGCGGGCACGGCGGGGGCCTTGGTCGCGGCCCGGCGGGCGAGCTCGCCCTCGAGCGCCCGAGCCCGGGCCCGGCGGGCGAGCTCGCCCTCGATCTCTTCGCGTGTCGCCATCAGCGCACCGCCTGCAAGGCCGCTTCAAGCTCCTCGTCGGTCATGTCGCGTGGGTCCTTCACGACACCTCCGCCGAAGACGAGCTCCTCCTCTTCGGCGGAGCCGACCGACTTGGGGGCACCCGTGATCTCGAAGTCCTGCCGCAAGTCAGCACGGGTCGGCCCCGTAGACCGGGCGGACTCAAGCGCCTGCATCAGCGCTCCCCGAACTGCAGCTGCGTCGCGCGGGTCTAAGTCTCCAGCCTGGCTGAATTCTTGTCGCGCACCCTCGGCTTTTGCCGCTGCCTCTTGAGCGGTCTGGAGAGCTTGCTGTACTCGGTCTTCACCTCCCACCGTGATGCGCTCGACCTCAGCCTCATCGGCTGCCCGGGCTTGTGCCGCCGCCTCCTCAGGGCTCAGGGCGCCCATCAGGACCTGACGCCGAGCACCCGTGTCGGGGCTGACTAGGCCACCGAAACCGGACTCACGGCCAACAGCAAGCGACTCGTCGAGCTGCCGAAGGCGGCGCTGCAGCCGAGACTCAGTGCGGGCAAGCTCCGCTTCCTGAGCACGGCGGTCTTCGGCCTGAATCTTCTCGATCTCGGGCAGGGGCGTTCCGGGGGCGACCCGCATCTGCGTGGAGGCGATGGCGTCGCGGGAGGCCAGGGCACCCATCACCTTGCGGCGCTCCTCAGGGGACAGGGCCCCGAGATTGTCCATGATGTCGGCGGCGCGCATCCCGTTTGCCGCCATGGCCGCAGCCGCCGAAAAGCCCTTGGCCTCACGCTCAGACAGCTTGGACTTGAGGTAGGCCTCGGGGTCGGCCTTCGGGTCTGCCGCTTGGGCAGTCGTGAACCCGGCCAGGAAGCTCTTCATCTCGGGCTCAAGGCTGCGGAGCAAGGGCGGGATGGCGGCGCGCTCGGCTGCTCCGGTGTAGAGCTCTTCAGCGAAGGTCTCCTTGGTCTTACCCGCAAGACGGGCTTCCTCCTCCTTCAGACCCGCTTCCTTGGCCGACACGTCCTTGAGCAGGTCGAGGTAGCCCTGGTCGTAGGCGGCCTTGTCCTGGAGGCGGTAGGCACCCTTGGCCTCGATCTGCTGGTGCAAGGCCCGGGCGTCTTCAAGCTGACCTTCGGGAAGCTCGTCGGCCGTGGCCACTCCATCGTCGAGCAGAGCCGATGCGTAGACCCGGGCGAGCTCCTGCTGCTGGTCAGACAGGTTGTCGTAGAACTCACGCGCCCTGAGCCCGCCCTGGAAGCCGCGCGGCCCGAGGTTGTCAGCGAGGTCGATCAGGGCCTGGTTGGAGCCGACCGCCTGCCTGTACCGAGCCTGGGCCGCGGCGTCTCCGGCCTGCGCTGCCGTCTTCAGCTTGGCTTCAGTCGGGAGGCCCGGGGGCTGAACCAGCGAGCCGTTGAAGCCCTTGGATCGCGCTGCCGCCTGGGCCGCCTTGAACTGCTCTACGGTGCGGGCCTGGCTCACGGCATTCTGCACCGCAGCGAGGCTGCCAGAACCAGCCTTGAACTGTTCGGCTCCAGCAGTCAATCCCTGCACCCCAGCCAATGCCTTGCTGAAGGCAGGAGACGACGCACCCCCACGCCCACCTCCGCCACCGGTCGGGGCCGCGGCTCCCGCCATGGCCTGGACGGCCTGGAAGATGAACGCGTCCGTCCCGCCTTCACGGGTGCGGATGTTCTCAGCGTACTGCTGAGCGCGCAGACGGACATCATCGACTGCCCTACGCTGCTCGACCAGGGCGTCGAACTGCGCGCCGGCCACGGCCTTCGCGGACTCCCAACGGAGCTTAGCCGCCTGAGCCGGCAGGTAGGTGTCGGTCAAGACCTGTGCGTAGGAGGGCATGGATCACCGGAAGGTGGGCGAGGGGTTCGACAAGAATCCAGAGTAGGAGCCGAGAGCGCCAGGTGCCGAGGGCGCCTGCTGGCCCAGCGTCGAACGAAGCTGCCTGGCGATGTCCAGCTCTGCCTGCACGGCTGCGCGTTCGGTCGTCGCCTTCTGCGCGAGCTCGTCCTTCCGAAGCGCTTGGGCCGTGACGGCTTGGCCGCCGACCTCGGCGACACCACCGAGGGCGCTGACAAAGGCAGCCTTGCGAGCGGCTTCCGACTGCGCCTGAGTTCCAGCAAGGGTGCTGATCTCTTCGCGCTGGGCTTGGCCGGCTTCCATCTCCATCTGCGAGATGTCGCGGGCCGACGCTTGCCGAGCCTCCATCAGCGCGTTCTGCGTGCCCAGGGCGCCCAAGAAGGCGTCACGGTTGCCTGGCGCCGGCGTGACGGGCATCGCCTGAAGGTCGCGAAGAACGGCTCCACGCTGGACCTGGGCGCCTGCTTCGGCCATTCCCCGCTGGGCCTCGGTCAAGCCAAGGTCACCCTGAGCTCGGCGACGCTTCAACTCGTCCAGCCTGCGGGCGTCTTCGTCCGAGAACATGCCGCGGGCCGTGCGGGCGGCGCTGATGCCTCCGGCGACCTTGCCTGCGGCGCTCAGCCCTGCTCCTGCCAACAGCGCA
>JBFYZZ010000151.1:0-8248 GCA_041309225.1 Deltaproteobacteria bacterium
CCGTGTGCTCTACCGATCTGCCAACGTGATCAAGTGCCGGCCGCCGGGCGCGGTCCCGCCTGGCCGACGGTGGCGGCCGCCGAGCCGGCCACACCGGCGTCGCCCGTCCAGGCCGCGCCGGCCGATCGGCCGGTCCGAGGTGCTCCCGTCGATCCGGCCGCGTCGTCCGCCTGGAGCCGGCTCGGCGTGGGGGGCGATCCGGAGGCGCGCCTCCTCGCGCTCCGTGGGGCGGCCGAGGCCTGCACGCGCTGTCCGCTCGCCGAGGGCCGCCGTCATGTGGTCTTCGGAGAGGGCGATCCCCGCGCACGCATCGTGGTGGTGGGCGAGGGTCCGGGGGCCGAGGAGGACGAGTCGGGCCGGCCCTTCGTGGGCGAGGCCGGGCAGATGCTCGACCGGATGTTGACCCGGGTCCTGGAGATCCCCAGGGCGCAGGTCTACATCGCCAACGTGATCAAGTGCCGGCCGCCGGGCAACCGGGACCCCGCGCCGGCCGAGGTGGAGGCCTGCCGCGGGTACCTGGAGGAGCAGCTCGCCATCGTGCGGCCGCGCCTCGTACTCGCGCTGGGTCGTCACGCCGCCCGCCTCCTGCTCGGCAGCGAGCAGGGCATCAAGGCGCTCCGCGGGCGATGGGGTGCGTGGCGCGGCATCCCGGTGATGCCCACCTTCCACCCTGCCTACCTCCTCCGGGTTCCGGCGGACAAGGTCCTCACGCTCCAGGATCTCCGGGCCCTGAAGCAGCGCCTCGACGCGCCCGGAGAGCCCTAGTTCAGTCGATCTTCACCTTCGAGAGGAGATCGCCGAGGGTGCCGAAGGACCCGCTGCCGGCACGGCGGGTCCGGTCCAGGTCGCGGCGGGTCTGCTCGTCGTCGGCCTCGGAGGCGGCGGTCTGGGAGAGGCGGAGGCGGCGGTTGCGGCGGTCGACCTCCATCACGCGGGCCGTGAGGCGGGAGCCCTTGCGGATCCGCTGCTGGAGCAGGACCCCGGGCGGGAGCGAGACGTCGCGGCCGGGGAGCCACGCGGGCACCTGGTCGTCGACCCGCAGGACCACGCCGGCCATCGCGACCTGCTCGACCACGCCGGTGACCTCGGCGCCCACGGGGTATCGCTCGGCCATGGCCTGCAAGGGGTCCTCCTGGGCCTGCCGGATGCCGAGGTCGAGGCGGTGCCGCCGGTCGTCCACCTCGAGCAGCCGGACCTGGACGACCTGGCCGGGCTGCACGGCGTCGGCGGGCGTCTCGATCCGGTCCCAGGACAGGTTGGGCGTGCGCACGAGGCCCGTGAGGCCGGGAGCGATCTCGACGAACGCGCCGAAGTCGGCCAGTCGGGTCACGCGGCCCTCGTAGATCCCGTCGGTCACGAAGTCGGTGCCGACGCGGCTCCAGGGGCCGGTCTCAGGCAGCCGGAGGGAGAGCGCCACGCGCTGTCGCTTGCGCTCGACCTCCAGCACCTTGACGCGGACGGTGTCCCACCGGGCGAGGAGGCGGTTGGGATCCTCGACGGGCTCCCAGGACATCTCGCTGCGGTGGATCAGGCCCTCGACGCCGCCCAGGTCCACGAAGGCCCCGTAGTCGCGGACCGACGTGACCACGCCCTCCAGGACGTCGCCCGGGCGCACGCTGGACCAGAAGCGATCCCGGTTCTGCTGCACTTCGGCGTCCTGCAGGGCCCGGCGGGACACCAGCACCTCCCGCTCGCCCACCTCCGTGACCTGGAAGGGGAAGGACTGGCCCACGAAGCGGTCGAGGTCCCGGCCCGGGAAGCGGTCGATCTGCGAGACCGGGCAGAATCCCGGGATGCCGCCCAGGGAGACCACGTAGCCCCCGGCGTTGCGTGCCTCGACGCGGCCGAGGACCGGGATGCGGGCCTCGCGGGCGGCGACGAGCAGGCCGCGGTCGCCGGAGGGCCGCACGAGGCGGGCGAGGACGAGACCGTCTTCGCGCTCGGCCAACAGGCGGGCCCGGATCAGGGTGCCGGGCACCGCCTCGCCGGGTGCGAGGTCGGTGGTCGCGATGAAGGCCTCGGCCTTGCCTCCGAGATCGACCCAGGCGATGTCGCCGTCGAGCCGGACCACCCGCCCCTCCACGTCGTCGCCCACGCGGTGATCGCGGGCCCGTGCGGCCACCTTGTCCATGAGGGCCGTGAACGTGTCGGTGTCCATGGCCGCCAGCGCCTCGAGGGAGGGGGACGGCGCCACGGACGGCTCGGGGGGCGGGTCCTCGGGAGCGGTCGGCACGGACGACGGGGCGCTGGGCTCCGCGAGCGCGGGCGTGCCCGGTGCCTGGGCCGGGGGCGGGGCCGCGAGGGGACGCTGGGGCATGGACCGACCTCCGGAGGGAGACAGCGCCCCTATCGGGTGGGTCCCGCCCGTTCAAGGCGGGCCCTCGCGGCGGGAGGCCCGTCCCCGGTGCCCGGGACCGATCCGGCTGGACCCCGGGGGCCGGTTGCGATAACCGCGGCCGGTGCCACAGGAACAACCCCGGGAACCCGGTCGGGAACCTGACTTCACCGCCTACGCGCTGCCTCCGTCCCTGATCGCCCAGGAGCCACCTCCCGAGCGGGACGGGGGTCGCCTCCTCGTGCTGGCTCCGGAGGGTCTGGCCGACCGCACCGTGCCCGACCTGCCGGCGTGGCTTTCGCCGGGCGATCTCGTCGTCGTGAACGACTCCCGCGTGATGCCCGCCCGGTGCCTCCTACGCCGTCCCTCGGGGGGTCGCGTGGAGGTCCTGTTCCTCGAGCCGGGCCCCGGGTCCGTGGAGGCGCTGGTCCGGCCCGCGCGCCGCCTGGCGGTCGGGGAGGTCGTCGAGGCCGACGGCGCCCGGATCCGGCTCCTCGAATCCCTCGGCGAGGGGACCTGGCGGGTGGAGGCCGACCCGTCGCCCGCCGAGGTGATGGCGCGCCTCGGGCACGTCCCGCTCCCCCCGTACATCCGGCGGGCCGACCGGCCCGAGGACCGGGAGCGGTACCAGACCCTCTGGGCGGACCGGCCCGGATCCGCGGCCGCGCCCACCGCCGGGCTCCACCTCTCGGCCCACCTCCTCGACGCCCTGGAGGCCCGGGGCGTGCAGCGGGCCGCCGTCACGCTCCACGTCGGGCTCGCCACGTTCCGGCCGCTCCGGCCCTCGGACCTGGAGCGCGGGGAGCTCCACGAGGAGCCGTGGGAGGTTCCCGAGGCCACCGCGTCGGCGGTGGCGACCGCCCGCAGCCGCGGCAACCGCGTGGTGGCGGTCGGCACCACCACTGTCCGGGCGCTGGAGAGCGCCACCCCGCCGGGCGCGACCCTCCCGCTGCCCGGAGCCGGTCGCACTCGTCTGTTCATCCGGCGCGGGTACCGCTTCCGAGCGGTCGACGCGCTCCTCACCAACTTCCACCTGCCCGGATCGAGCCTGCTCCTCCTCGTGGCCGCGTTCGCGGGCCAGGAGCGGCTCCGGCGGGCCTACGCCCACGCGGTCGCGGCGGGCTACCGGTTCTACTCCTATGGCGACGCGATGCTCGTCCTTTGAGGTGCGGGCGCGCGCGGGCGCAGCCCGGGCCGGGGTGCTCGTCACGCCCCACGGCCCCGTGCCCACGCCCGCGTTCATGCCGGTCGGCACGGCCGGCACCGTGAAGGCCCTCTCCCCGGGGGATCTCCGGGCCACCGGGACCTCGATGGTGCTGGCCAACGCCTACCACCTCTGGGTCCGCCCCGGGCACGACGTGGTGGAGCGCCTGGGGGGCCTGCACCGCTTCATGGGCTGGGACGGCCCCATCCTCACCGACTCGGGCGGGTTCCAGGCCTGGAGCCAGCGCGGGAACCGGCGGGTGCGCGAGGAGGGGGTGCGCTTCCGGCACCATGCCGACGGCCAGTGGCGGCTCCTCACCCCCGAGATCGCGGTGGCGATCCAGGAGGCGCTCGGCGTGGACGTGGCCATGGCCCTCGACGAGTGCATCGAGTGGCCCGCGGACCGCGACCGGACGGCCGAGAGCACCACCCGGACGACGCGCTGGCTGCACCGCTGCCTGGCCGCCCGCGCGCGGCCCGATCGGACGGCCCTGTTCGGGATCGTCCAGGGCGGCACCCACGCCGACTCGAGGCGGGCGCACGCCGAGGAAATCGCGGGCCTCGACCTGGAGGGCATCGCCATCGGTGGCCTCTCGGTCGGCGAACCCCGCGAGGTCCTGCTGGAGATGGTCGAGGTGTCGGCCGCCGCCCTGCCGCAGGACCGGCCGCGGTACCTCATGGGGGTGGGGTACCCGGCCGACATCGTCGGCGCCGTGACCCGGGGAGTGGACCTGTTCGACTGCGTGCTCCCGACGCGAAGTGCCAGGTTCGGACAGGCGTTCACCTCACTCGGGCGCCTCACGCTCACCCACGCGCGCTTCCGCGAGGACCCCGAACCGCTGGATCCCGCGTGCGCCTGTGATACGTGCCGTTCCTTCAGCCGGGCCTACCTCCGGCACCTCTGCATGGCCGGGGAGATCCTCGGCCCGCGCCTCCTCACGCTGCACAACGTGGCCTTCTACCAGGCCCTCATGGCCGGGCTCCGGCAGGCGGTGTGGGAGGGCGAGGGCGCCCTCGCGGCGCTCGGTGCAAGGGCCGTTCGCTGGTCCGTCGCCCTACCGCCCTGACCCCGGGAGATCCCGCCATGCACCCGGTTCCCCCCTCCGACCTGCTCCACACCCTCGGCCAGGCCGCCCCCTCCGGGGTCGCTGGCGGCGGGTTCGGCAGCAGCATCCTCCTGCTCGTCGCCATCCTCGGCATCTTCTACTTCCTGCTCATCCGGCCCCAGCAGAAGCAGGCCAAGGAGCACGCCTCCCTGCTCGCCAGCCTGAAGAAGGACGACCGCGTCGTCACGGCCTCCGGCCTGTTCGGGCGGATCTGGGCGGTGAAGGACACCACCCTCGTCGTCGAGATCGCCAGGGACGTCCGCGTCGAGGTGGAGAAGAGCGCGGTGCGTCGCAAGGTGGCCGAGGCGGCCGCCGACTCCGACACGACCGAGGGCGACGCCGACGCCAAGGGCCGGAAGAGGTAGCCCATGTCCGGTTCCTGGTGGGCCCGGTTCGTCCTCGTCGTCCTGTCGGCGCTGTTCGGCGTCTACGTCCTGCTGCCCACGTTCCTGGGCGGCTCCGCCTGGCAGCGCCTCGAGGAGCAGGCCGCCACCGTGGACGGCTCAGCCTCCACCGACACCGTCACCGAGGCGCTCCCCTGGTACGCCGGCCTCCTGCCCGGCACCTTCATCAACCGGGGCCTCGACCTGCAGGGCGGTATCGACATGACCCTCCAGGTCGGCGTGGCCGAGGCCGTGCTCTCCTCGGTCCAGCGCGACATCGGCCCCCTCCACGAGTACGCCGAGAAGGAGGGGATCCGCCTCGAGGAGGTCCGTCGGCTGACCGGTGAGCCCGCCCTCCTGGTGCGCCTCGGCGAGGGCCTCACCGTGGGCGATCTCCGGCAGTTCATGCTCCAGACCTTCGGGTCCTACGAGTACGACGGCACCCGCACCGAGGCCGCGGGCGAGTACCACGTGTTCCGTCTCTCGGACCAGAGCCAGGACTACATCCGCGATCGGGCCGTGGAGCAGGCGCTCCAGACGCTCCGTGACCGCATCGACGAGACCGGCGTCAAGGAGCCCTCCATCGTTCGGAAGGGCGTCACCGGGATCAACGTCCAGCTGCCGGGCATGGACAACCTCGACCAGGCCGTCGCTGCCATCGGCACCACCGCGGTGCTGCAGTTCATGATGGTGGACGAGGACGCGAAGGAGGGCACCATCGAGAAGGCTCTCCTCGAGGCCGAGAAGACCCTCGATCCAGCCACCTTCCTCGACGACCAGCGCCTCTCCGACTGGCTCGTGAACAGCGGCCGGATCCCGCCGGGCGACCGCCTCCTGTGGGAGTACGCCAAGGGCCCCGACAACAAGGACGTCCGGACCCGGGCGCTCGCGGTCAAGGACGCGATCGTCCTCACCGGCGACGACATCAACGACGCCCACGTGGCCATGAACCAGTTCAACGAGCCCTACGTGGCCCTGGAGTTCAAGCCCCGCGGCGGCCGCATCTTCGCCGACGTCACGGGCGAGAACGTGGGCAAACGGTTCGCCATCGTCCTCGACGACAAGATGCGGTCCGCGCCGGTCATCCGCGAGCGCATCGCGGGCGGTCGGGCGAGCATCGAGATGGGCGCCGGCTCCTACCAGGACCTTCTCAAAGACGCGAGCGTGCTCTCGCTGGTGCTGCGCACGGGCGCCCTGCCCGCGCCGGTCACGGTGGGCGAGGTCCGGACGGTGGGCGCCACCCTCGGGGCCGACACCATCCGTGCCGGCGTGAGCGCCGCCCTGGTCGCGGCCGGTCTGGTGGCGGCCTTCATGCTGCTGATCTACCGGAAGGTGGGCGTGGTGGCGGTCGTGTCGCTCGCGCTCAACGTGCTGCTCCTGCTCGCCGGCATGGCCGTCCTCGGGGCTACGCTCACCCTGCCCGGCATCGCCGGTATCGCCCTCACGGTCGGCATGGCGGTGGACTGCAACATCATCATCTACGAGCGCATCCGTGACGAGATGAGGGCCGGCCGGAACATACGGGCCGCCACCGAGAGCGGCTTCGAGAAGGCCTACTCGGCCGTGCTCGACTCCAACATCACCACGTTCATCGCCGGCGTCGTACTCTACTCCTACGGCACGGGCCCCATCCGGGGCTTCGCCGTCACGCTCATGGTGGGCATCATCACCACGCTCTACACCGGCGTCTTCACCACGCGGGTCCTCATGGACTACCTCACCCGCAAGGCCACGGCGCGGCTGGCCTACTAGGAGGCGCCATGAGGCTCCAACCCGAGACCCTGAAGATCGACTTCGTCGGCAAGCGGCGCTACTTCGCCATCTTCAGCGCCATCCTGGTCACCACCTGCCTCGTCCTGTTCTTCGTCCGCGGGCCGAACTGGGGCATCGACTTCACGGGAGGCACGGCGGTGAACCTCCGGTTCACCCCCCCTGTCGCCATCGACGAGCTGCGCGACGCCCTCGCCCCGATCGGGCTCACCGGCGACGCCATCCAGCAGGTGAGCGGGCCCGATTCGGGGGAGTACAGCATCAAGATCCAGGATCCCGAGTTCGGGACCGAGGACCTGGTGTCCAACGTGAAGCAGCACCTCGAGACGGCCTTCGGCCCCGGCTGGGTGCACGAGATCCGCAAGGAGATCGAGGTGGGCGTCCGCCTCACCTTCGTGCACACCGGGCCCGACCTGGAGGTGTCCACCATCCAGGCGGCCCTCGATCCCCTGGGCGGGCTCCAGGTCGAGCGGGCCCCCGACGACAAGACCTACTACGTGAAGATGCCCTCGCTCAACGAGAAGATCCGCGATCGGATCTCCCAGTACCTCGGGGGCCATCCGTTCGAGGTGCTCTCGGTGGACAGCGTGGGTCCCAAGGTGGGGAGCGAGCTGCGGAAGCAGTCCTACATCTCGGTCGGGGCCACGCTCTTCCTGATCCTGCTGTACATCGGCTTCCGGTTCGACATCGCCTTCGCGCCGGGCGCCGTCATCTCCCTGTTCCACGACATCTCGATCATCCTCGGCTTCTACGTGGTCTCCCAACGGGAGTTCGACGTCGGGGCCATCGGCGTGCTCCTCACGATCCTCGGGTTCTCGATCAACGACACGATCGTCATCTACGACCGCATCCGGGAGCACCAGAAGGACTACCGCCGCCGGGCCCTGCCGGAACTCATCAACGACTCCCTGAACGAGACCCTCGGCCGCACCATCGCCACCTCGCTCACGGTCCTCCTGGCCATGATCCCGTTCCTCTTCTGGGGCACGGGCACCATCAAGACCTTCGCCATGGCCATGCTGGTGGGCATCGTCACCGGGTCGTACTCCACGATCTACATCGCGAGCCCGGTCATCCTGATCATGCAGGACCTCAAGCCGTTCCTCCAGCGCGTGCTCAAGCCGTCCCGCCGGGGCTCGCCCGAGGCCGCCGCGGGCGTCACGGTGGAGCAGCGCGGGCTCGGCCGCCTGCGCGACACGCCCGCACCCGCCACGGGCAAGCCCGAGACCGAGCGCGACCTGTTCAAGCGGACCTGATCGCCGGCCCCTCCGGCTTGACGGCCCGGCGTACCCGGCGTTATCTGGTGCGTCCTCCCGCGGGAGGCCCCCTCCAGGCACGTAGCTCAGTGGGAGAGCACCGTCCTGACACGGCGGGGGTCGGCGGTTCAAGCCCGCCCGTGCCTACCCCCCTCTTTCCCCGGAACGCACCGCACCCGGCCCCTGGCCACGGCG